>JACPYA010000063.1 GCA_016196295.1 Candidatus Peregrinibacteria bacterium
CCTCCTGTAGGATCGAGAAATCGCGGTTTCGACCTTTTCTTCCTATCCCAAACAGCCTTTCCATGAAACTCTCGCAAGCCATCCTCCCGGTCGCGGGTCTGGGGACAAGATTTCTCCCATGGACGAAAGTCGTCCCAAAAGAGCTTTTGCCGATCGGACGCGTTCCCATCATCGCGCTCCTGGTCGATGAAGCGCTGAGCGTCGGCGTGAAGGAAATATGTTTCGTCATCAGCGAAGGGAAGGAAGCGATCCCCGAGTATTTCACCGGGCACCCGGAACTGGAAAAACAACTTGCCGCGCGCGGCAAGAGCGAGATGCTCCGCGAACTTTCGAAGTACGATGAGGTGCAGTTTCATACGGTCTACCAACGTGAGATGAGAGGCGACGGCCATGCCATCCTGCAGGCGGCATCATGGGTGCATTCCCCGACGGTCGCGGTGCTCTTCGGCGACGACTTGATTGTTGGCGCGAAAAATGGCCTCCAGCAACTGGCTTCTGCATGGGAAAAACTAGATGACCCGACGGCGGCCGTGCTGGCCGTCCAAAATGTGCCGAAGGAGAGGGTCTCCAAATACGGGATCATCGATATCGACCTGCAGGCGAGCACAGGCAGGCTGAAGCGCGTGAAAGGCCTGGTGGAGAAACCGAAACCGGACAAAGCGCCCTCGACGCTCGGTATCGTCGGGAAATATCTGATTCCACGATCAACGTTGGATGTGCTGCCAAAAGCAGTTGGCAGTCATGGCGGGGAAATCCGCCTCATCGATGCGCTGATGGCACAACTGAAAGAGATCCCGATCTACGGCTATGAGTTCGAAGGCAAGCGCTACGATACCGGCACACCTGAGGGGTACAAGGAAGCGGTGAAGGATTTAGGATGAGCGTTTAGGAAGTCTCGCGTACGGAGGGAGCTGCTCGATGGGTTCTTCTTCCTTCGTTCCACCGGAAAGTATGTCGCCGGATTTGGCGTGCAGCGCGATCCGAACTCGATCCAAAAATCGTCTCTCGGTGATTTCATCTTCAGGCACCTCCAAATGCAAACGGTCTACGGCGTCCATCATCGTGCGCGCAATCTGCACCTTATTCAGTGTGTTGCCCGCGGTCTCCAAGGTAATCGCTTCCACCATGCGTATGACGCGATTGCGCAACGCCGACTTGGGATCGTCGGAAAGATGCAATACTCCTGCGAGTTCGGGATGAATATTATGGGTAGGCATAAGGAGTGAGTGAATCGTATCCGAGTAAAAATAAATAACTATTTCTCCCGTCGAAGCAGTTCGATTTCGTCTCGCAGATCCGCAGCCTGCTCGAACTGGAGGTTTTGTGCGGCCAGCTCCATCTGGCGCTCCAACTCTTCCAGGAGGCGCTTCTTCTCGTCTTTCGGGATTTTGGCGTGATCGTACTTCGGGCGGCGCAGCTCCAGCTTTCGTCCTTCCTCCGCGATATCGTGGACGGCCTTCTCGATCGACTTCGGCGTGATGCCATGCTTCTTATTGTACGCATCTTGGATCGCCCGGCGTCGCTCTGTTTCTTCAATGGCAGCCTTCATCGCGTCGGTCATCCTGTCCGCGTAGAGCGTCACATGACCGCGAACGTTTCTGGCCGCGCGGCCGATGGTCTGGATGAGCGCGTCGCGTGAGCGCAGGAACCCTTGCTTGTCGGCATCGAGGATCGCGATGAAGCTGACTTCCGGAAGATCGAGTCCTTCCCGGAGGAGGTTGATGCCGACGAGGATGTCGATCTCGCCTGTGCGCAGCTGCCGGAGGATCTCGATGCGTTCGAGCGTCTCGACGTCGCTGTGGAGATAACGGACTTTCTGTCCCGCTTCTTGGAGGAATTTCGTGAGATTTTCGGCCATCTTCTTCGTGAGCGTCGTGATGAGCAGGCGCTCTTTGCGCTTCAGGGTTTCCTGCACCTCCTTCATGATGTCGTCGATCTGGTTCTTCGTCGGCTTCACGGTAATCACGGGATCCAAGAGCCCGGTGGGGCGGATAATCTGCTCGACGAGCTGACTCTTCGGCGTGTTCGCAAACTCGTATTTGGCCGGTGTCGCGGAGACGTAGATGCGCTGTCCCACGCGGTCTTCAAACTCCGAGAACTTCAGCGGTCGATTGTCGGCGGAGCTGGGGAGCCGGAAGCCGTATTCGATCAGCGTCTCCTTCCGGCTGCGGTTGCCCTCGTACATGCCGCCGACCTGCGGGATCGTGATGTGCGATTCATCGACGATAAGGAGAAAATCTTTCGGGAAGTAATCGAGGAGCGTGGAGGGAGGAAGCCCTGGGGCTTGGTTGTTCAAGTAGCGCACGTAGTTCTCGATGCCCGTGCAGTAGCCCGTCTCCTTCAGCATTTCGATGTCGTACTCCGTGCGCGTGCGGATGCGCTCCGCCTTCACGAGCTCGTTTGCTTTCAGCAATTCTTTCTCGCGCTGATCGAGCTCCGCGCGGATGCCCTCGACGGCCTGATCGATCTTTTCTTTCGTCGTGACGTTGTGCGCGGCGGGGAAGATGGCGATCTCGGAGAGTTCCTGCAGGAGTTCCCCGGTAAAACTATCGACTTCTTGGATAGTTTCGATCTCGTCGAAAGGCATCTCCATGCGAATCACCGTGTCGCCGCCGGGCGGGAACACTTCCACGGTGTCGCCGAGCGCGTGGAACATGCCCTGCTTGAACTCGATGCCGGATCTGCGGTACTGGATGTCCGTGAGGCGGCGCAGCAGCTGGTCACGCTTGATCTGATCGCCGACTTTCAGGCGAATGGCAAGGGCTTCGTAGTCTTCCACGTCGCCAAGGCCGTAGATGCACGAGACCGACGCGACGATGAGGGTGTCTCGGCGCGTGAGGAGGTTGAAGGTCGCGGCATGGCGGAACTTCTCGATCTCTTCGTTGATGGAGGCATCTTTCTCGATATACGTATCGGTCGTCGGGAGGTACGCCTCCGGCTGGTAGTAGTCATAGTACGAGACGAAGTATGAGATGGCATTGTCCGGAAAGAAACTCTGGAACTCCGAGCACAGCTGGGCCGCCAAGGTTTTATTGTGCGCGAGCACGAGCGTGGGGCGTTGGACTGCCTCGACGATATTCGCCATCGTGAAGGTCTTGCCGGTGCCCGTCGCGCCGAGGAGAGTCTGGTGCTTTTCTCCCTGCTTCAGCCCTTCGATCAATTTTTTGATCGCCCCCGGCTGATCGCCGGTCGGTTTGAAGGGGGCCACGAGACGAAAGGGCTTCTGGGTGAGCATTTTGAGAGAAACAAGTGTCTCGTGATTGTACCGCAAATCAAAACATGTTCAAATGCCCTCCTCTGCTTATGCTTGAAATTCCGAACAATCCTAAATGGCTGAGCACACGGCCGGGATACCAATCGGCACAGGTAAAACTGTTTCGAGAGATGAGAAGGTATCCACCTACATTTATAGATCCGGAATCCACGCCCGAGTCTTTTCAAGCCGTTCTCTGGGA
The DNA here is from genome assembly GCA_016196295.1 of Candidatus Peregrinibacteria bacterium. Classification (GTDB taxonomy): domain Bacteria; phylum Patescibacteriota; class Gracilibacteria; order Peribacterales; family Peribacteraceae; genus JACPYA01. The sequence goes on from JACPYA010000063.1 coordinate 3,456, forward strand.
GAACGCACGGCCTGATTTGGTGCATGGCAAGATCGAAGCCAAAGACATATGCATCTTGTTGCCAACTATTAGCGGCCTTGTTCGACTCGAACCGAGCGGCGAAGAGGATGTCGCCTCAATTTCATCTCTGCCACAGCTGCTCAATATCTTGAATCCCCAGGAGAGAATCCTATTCATTCAAACGAGTTGCGCCGGCGCGCTGAAAGAAATCACTCGGCAGATTAAAGCCTTACCTGAGGACAAAATTGACGACCGTATTCATCTCCAGACACTTTGTAACCGAATGGAAGAGTACTACGAGATTTGGATCGATGAATGCCTGTGTTCCATGACCGCTTGAATCGGGGCTATACTTCATCGCAATGAAATACGCGAAGTATTTTGACGAGGCGCTCATCGCAGCCTTGATCGCGGCTCAAGTGATCCTCCTCTTCTCATTTCGCTATTTCCCGAGCCAAGACGGACCCGAGCATGTCTATAACGTCTCTCTGTTTCTGGACCGGATCCTCGGTGGCCCAAGTCCGCTCTTCGATGCATTCCACGTCATCCAAAAACTGCCGAGTCCCAACCTTGTCGCGACAGTGCTGCTGGGAGGATTGATGCTGATTTTCCCCGCGCTCATCGCGGAAAAAATACTCCTTGGGCTGTATGTGCTCCTCCTGCCAATCGCAACTATCTATGCGCTGCGGTCGATCGATCGAAAGGCCGGGTGGCTCGCTCTGCTGATCCTTCCCTTCAGTTTCAACCTCTTCTTCCACCTCGGTTTCTACAATTTTTCGTACAGTCTCATCTTCTTTTTTCTGACACTTGGGTATTGGCTGCGCAGACGTCCCAGACCGGGCTGGAAAACGGGAGCAGGACTCCTGGGCTTCCTCGCGCTCACGTATTTCAGCCACATAGCGACATTTGTGGTGACCCTCTTCGGCCTCGCAGTGATGGAGTGCTTCGCGACGTTTGAAAAACCGAAAGGAGCGCGGGCGAGATGGCTGGTTCTCGCGGGGGCCTCTCTGCCCCTCCTCGCACTCGCAGCGGAATTTGTCCTGAGGGAACACACCGTGGCGGTCTGGACCACGGATCTTCAAAAAACGCCGCTCTTTCTGATGCAACTTGTCGGGCTCGGCTCCTTCGTGAGCGAAGAGGTGCTCCTCGCGGCAGCAGTCTCGCTGCTCCTCATGGGCGTCACGCTCTTTCGCTGGGGACTTTTTCTGAAATTCCAGGACGCACGCCGGATGATCCCTTGGTTGGGACTCTTCGGCATCTATTCCTTGTTATACATCGTATCCCCGGCTGGCGCCGGCGGCGGCGCGTACCTCCAGCATCGGTTGATTCTCTTCCCGTTCTTTGCACTTCTCCTCGCCGCTGCAACGCAAAAGTACTCGATCAGATTCAAACGTTCGATCCAAGGACTCGCTGCGGTCATCACAGTGGGATTTCTGGTCCTGCACGGGCGCAGTTACGGCGCGCTCAATGAGATCATCGCAGAATACATGTCTGCGGCTTCGCTCATCGAGTCGCAGTCTACGATCCTCCCGCTCACCTATAACCAACGCGGCAACGATCAATTTCGAGCGTTGAATGTGCGCGCCCTCCTCCACATCGCAAGCATCGTCGCGCTCGCGCGAGAGAGCATCAATCTGCTCAACTACGAAGCGCATACCAACCATTTCATTTTGAAGTTCAAAGAAGACAGAGATCCATTCACCTTCATGGCCTGCGGGGAAGGACTGGAGGCGGAGCCGCCCTGCGCGAAGATCGCCGACTACGAGAGGAAGACGGGGCAGAGGATCGACTACGTTCTTCTCTGGAATCCAAAAGAGAGCGACCTCCTAAACCCCGTGAGCGCACCTATCGTGCGCGACCTGCGATCGCGCTACCGACTCGTTGGGAAATCGAGCCCGGAGGGTCTGCTCCACGTCTACCGAAGAATGCCTCCACCCTGATCCTCCCTCAAAGGGGGGGAAAATCTTTTCATGTTCCGCTATAGTGGCTGCCATGGTTGATCTGAGCGACGTTCGCAAGCGGCCGGAAGAGTATCGCGATGCCGCCAAGAAAAAAGGGATCGCGGTCGATATTGCGAAGTTTCTGAAGCTCGATGAAGAGCGCCGCGCATTGCTGGCCGTCGTGGAAGAAATGCGCGCGAAGAGGAACAGCGTCAGCAAGCAGGTGCCGACGATGAAGGGCACGGAGAAGGAAAAGGCGATCAAGGAAATGAAGGAACTCGCGGAGACCCTGAAAGAAAAAGAGCACGTATTGGAGAAGACGGAAGCAGCCTGGCAGCATCTGCAGCTGCTGATCCCGAGCATTCCGCTGCCAAAAGTGCCGGTGGGGAAAGACGACACGGAGAACGTGGAGATCAGACGCTGGGCCCCGCACCAGTCTCCCGCATCCGCGGGATCCGGTGCAGAGCAAGGCGACCCTGTCACATTTGATTTTGAACCAAAGGACCACATCGCGCTCGGCGAAGCGCTCGACATCATCGATGTCCTCCGGGGCGTGAAGATCGCGGGATCCCGCAGTTATTTTTTGAAGGGAGATGGCGCGCGCCTCGAGCTCGCGGTGCTGCTCTTCACGCTCGACCACCTGACGAAGAAAGGTTACACGCCCTTCTTGCCGCCGCTGATGGTGAACTACGACGCCATGATGGGCACGAGCTACTTCCCCGGCGGAGAGGAGCAGACCTACGCGATCGGCGTGCAAAAAGCGAAGGACGGACCGCTGGAGTCCGATGGATTTTTCCTGATCGGGACCTCCGAGGTCTCCGTCACGAGCTACCACAGCGGGGAGGTGTTGAAACACGAGGATCTCCCCAGGCGCTACTGCGGCATGAGCAACTGCTTCCGTCGCGAAGCGGGCACGTATGGCAAAGACACGAAGGGCCTTTATCGCATCCATCAATTTCAGAAAGTCGAGCAGGTCGTTCTGTGCGAAGCGAGCCCGGAGGCAAGCGCAAACATGCACAGCGAACTTCTGACGAATGCGGAGGAAGTCCTGCAAGCGCTGGAGCTCCCGTACCGCGTCGTGGATGTCTGCACCGGCGACATGGGCCGTGGGCAGGTCTACAAGAATGACATCGAGACCTGGATGCCGAGCCGCAAGGGTTACGGCGAAACACACAGCTGTTCGACGTTTCACGACTTCCAAGCGCGACGCTTAAATATCAAATACGAAACGAAAACGGGCGAGAAGAAGTTTGTGCATACGCTCAATAACACCTGCATCGCCTCCCCACGGATCTTGATCCCGATCCTCGAGATCTATCAGAACAAAGATGGGTCGGTGACGATCCCCAAAGCCCTCCAGCCCTATATGGGGGGGCAGAAGAAAATAGTGAAACGATAGTCACCAAAAATTTTCTCGCCGTCACTCGCCGGTATGAGTGATTGTTATAATGAAGAAGAACCCTCACCCCGCCCTCTCCCGTAGTCAAGGGAGAGGGAGGAAGGCAAAAGAAGATCGTTTCGCCGCACA
>JACPYA010000061.1 GCA_016196295.1 Candidatus Peregrinibacteria bacterium
CTTTTTTCTTCTCATCCAAGACCACCCTGCCGCCGCGCCTGCCGCCATCACGGCGATCGCAGCAGGACCCGTGTCTCCCGCGGGCGGACGCTGCGGAAGGGGCACCACAGAACCAATGGGGATGATCGCGGGGGGCCTCGTGATCGGGAGCGGAATGCCGGGGACGGTGCCCGGGGTCGTCGGGAAGACGGGGAGTTGCACCACGACCGAGCCGACGGAGGACGGGATGGGCCCGGCGAAGGCCTCGCGGCGGCAGTACGCGTCGCAGCCGTCCCCGCTGATGCGGTCGCCGTCATCGCACTGTTCGGCTTGATCGAGGATGCGGTCGCCGCAGCGCGCGTTGCTGCAGTTCGCGCGGCAACGATCGGGCAAGACATCGGAGTTCTGCGCTCCATCATCGCATTCTTCCCCGGCATCGATCCGCCCATTGCCGCAGTAGAGCGTGGAGAAACGGCAATCCGTGCCGCACCGGTACGGGAGGGACGGGCTGTGGAGCGCGGGCTCGCACTGTTCGCCCAGGAGCTTCTGCAGGACGCCGTCGCCGCAGGCGCCGTTCTCCAGCAAGCACTGGAAGTTGCAGCCGTCGAAGTCGCGCGTGTTGCCGTCGTCGCATTCCTCGCCCTGCGTGACGATGCCGTTGCCGCAGCGCAGTTGTGACCCGGGTTCCAGCCGGCAGGACGCAGAGCATCCGTCGCTGTTCCTGCGGTTGCCATCATCGCACGTTTCGCCCGGATCCAATTGACGGTTGCCGCAGATCGGCCCTCCCCCGCCACCGGTTCCGCCGACGCCTCCTCCGATGCCGCCGATTCCGCCGAACCCGCCACCGAGGCCGCCACCTTCGCATGTGCAGCTGCTCACGTTGCAACGGTCGCCACCGGGACAGGGCACGGCGTAATCGCACTGCTCTCCGGGATCCAGCTTGCTATTGCCGCAGGCGGAGGCTCCGCCCGGCGCGCAGATGCAGAGATTGACGTTGCAATTTTGGCCTGTCGGACACGTGTTCGTGCCCACGTCGCAGGCTTCCCGCGGCGACTTGATGCCATCGCCGCAGAAGAGATCGGTGCGCGGCTCGCAGAAGCAGCTCCTCAGGTTGCAGGTCCCGTTGAAACACGGGTTATTGCGATCGCACTGTTCGCCATCGTTCAGGAGGCCGTCGCCGCAGAATCCATCGACGCCGCTGCTGCTTCTGCTGGAGGAGCGACCGCTGGATTGCGTGCTGCCGAAGCTTCCAAAACTACCCAGGCTCGATTGCACACTCCCGAAGCTTCCAAAACTACCCAGGCTCGATTGCACACTCCCGAAGCTTCCAAAACTTCCGGCGCTGGAACGAGAGCTCCCTCCGCCGTCGTCGAAGATGTCTCCGTCGTCGCCAAAGTCATCGTCACTGATATCGCCGTCCTCCGCGATGTCACCGTCATCGAAGATATCACCGTCCTCTCCGAAGTCGTCGTCACTGATATCGCCGTCTTCCGCGATGTCGCCATCATCGAAGATATCTCCATCCTCGCCAAAGTCATCTGAGATATCGCCGTCCTCCGCGATGTCACCGTCATCGAAGATATCACCGTCCTCTCCGAAGTCGTCGTCACTGATATCGCCGTCTTCCGCGATGTCACCGTCATCGAAGATGTCTCCATCGTCACCAAAGTCGTCGTCGGAAATATCGCCGTCCTCCGCGATGTCACCGTCATCGAAGATATCACCGTCTTCTTCACATTTGATGCACGGGAACTGCGATGTTTCGACACAGGTCATGTTTTGCTCCGCACACGCCTCATCGCCGCCCAGTGAACATTCGAAGCCAGTGCACATCCCTCCGCCATCGTCACCGCCATCGTCACCGTCTTCTGCGATGTCGCCTCCGTCCTCGAAGTCTCCTTCATCGCTGATGTCCCCTTCATCCGCGAAGTCTCCGTCTTCCGAGAAGTCTCCCCCGTCTTCAAAATCTCCTTCATCGGAGATGTCTCCGTCTTCCGATAGATCGCCATCATCGTCGAAGTCTCCTTCATCCTCGAAGTCGCCATCGTCCTCGAAATCCCCTTCATCGGAGATGTCTCCGTCTTCCGATAGATCGCCATCATCGTCGAGGCCCCCGTCGGCAGCCATGTGCTCGGGGATGCATTCTTTGCTGCAACCGTCTTCGTTTTCCAGGTTGCCGTCGTCGCAGCCCTCCCACTCCAGTGTCACCCCGTTGAAGAAGGGATCGACCACACCGTCGCCGCACCGCGCCCACGTGCAGCGCTGGCCGATGTCCCATGCATTGCTCTGAGACATATCGACGCGGCACCAGTACGCGCCGGGCGGAGGATCGTTGTATCCCGGAGTCCCGTAATCCGAGCATTCGACGGGATCCAGCGGTGGCACGCCGCAGACGCGGAAATGACACAGGTGACAACCGTCCTTGGGATCATCGTTGCCATCATCGCACTGTTCGGTTCCTTCCGTTTCTCCATCACCGCAGACCGCCATCTTGCAATCATTCGGGCAGTCGTCGTTATTATTGCCGTTCCCGTCATCGCACATCTCTATCCACTCCGGATCCTCCACTTGCTCCAGTTTGCTCTGCACGACGCCGTCTCCGCAGTACGTGCATTTCCCTTCTCGGCATGCGGCATCCTGCTTGGGAATGAGGAATTGATCCTCATCGCAGGTCTCGCCGCGAGATTCGGTGATGACACCGTCGCCGCATCCGGGAGCCTTGCAGTTGTTCCTGCAGGCATCGTTGTCATTTTTATTGCGATCGTCGCAATCTTCGTTGTCGCCTTTCGTTGCGGGATCGTTATCCGGTCCATCTTGATCGATCTTCCCATCCCCGCAGAATTCTGCCCGACAAATGGAGCTGCAACCGTCGCCGTTGTCGGTGTTGCCGTCGTCGCATTCTTCGAAGATATTCGGACCCTCAAACGCGAGGGGCGGACACACTTGTTCCGCTGGACGGCACGCGAGCGAACCGACTTGATCGAGCGTGTTGTCTCCGCAGCGCCACCTGGTGCAATCCTCGCGGCAACCGAACTCGCGGCCGTCATCGTTGAACGCCCCCTTGTCGCACTCTTCGCCCGGGTCCACTGTGCCGTTACCGCACTTCGGACTGATGCTGCGGGAGGATGAAGAGAGAGAGCGCAGGCTGGACCGCGAGATCGCGCTCGACGATGCACCGCTGCGCGCGCTGCCGAGGGACGCGCGGGAGGAGCCTGGGGGAGGGGGAGGGAACCCTGAAATGACTCCTACCGCGCTCGTGTTACCGCCTATCGCTCCACCCGTCGTGTTGCCTCCCGTGGCACCGGCGCCGCCGCCTCCGCCTCCGGGACCTCCTCGCGAAGACGATGATTTCTTCTTCTTTTTCTTCTTCGGGGGAATTTTCTTCGGAGGTTTGGGCTTCACGGAACTCGGACCGACCGGGGGCGTTTTGGATCCACCGAAAACGGTTCCGCCGCCGGGGCCTTGGGCACTGCCTCCTTTATCCGGTGCCGGACAGATTTTATTGATGCAAGCACTGCGACAGCATGTCGGTTTGCAAGCGGTTTGTGTGCCAGTCTTCTGATTGGTTGCACAACATTTCGCATTCTTCACGGGATTTGAATCTGGGTCTCCCCCTTCAGCCATGCATTGGTCAAAGCAACTTCCGGCATCTCCTCCTTTGTCTGGTTTTTCCGGCTCTGGGCCAGCAAGAAGCAGCGACGCGATGGGTATATCTTGGGTGCTGGAATTTTTACCGAGAGGTCGAATCTCATTTTGTTGTGCAGGACGCCAATCATTTTGTTCTTCATCCCAAACCCAATTTTTCACATTGGGGAATTGTTGCTGCAATTGTTTTAAACGATCTTGTTTTTGTTTTTCTTTCTTAGCTGCAGCGTCTTCATCTGCTTTCTGTTGGCTCCCACACACACATGAAGCCATGCACCCTTCATATTTTTCTGGGTTTATTCTTTTTGCTTTCACCCATCTATCCGGGTTCGTTCCAACTCGACGATCGTACTCCTCTTCCGCTTCTAACTTGCATTTGTTGCTGCAGCAAGCGGTTATCTGACTTCTGTCCTGAGCTTTACATTCCAGAGGGACACATTTAGTTTTCCCGTCTTTGTCTTTCTCCGCCTGCAGACCGGTCTTGCAGCGACACTGATAATCAGTATTGCCATTCGGTTGTTCCAATCTCACAAGTGTCATTCCTTCACCGTCGCATTCGATGCAGACGAATCCATCATTAGTTTTATGCCATTTTTTCGGCTCCTCGCAAACGCAAGCTTTACAGAACACTTTTTCTACACCATTGATCGTTTTTTTTCCTGTAACCGGTTTACCTCCTGCTGTCTTGCACGTTTCAAAAGAGAAAGGCGCCTTTACCGGCTTCGCAGCAAGCAAAGATGCGACTATGGGCGACTCCCATGCAATTTGCGTCTGATTGGAATTGATGTCTTTGCCAAAATTCCCTGCAAGATTCCATGGTGCATCCGGATCGGAACATCGATCGTACTCACTATCTTTGCTGGGATCGCACTTAATATTGTCGTCATCGTCACCGAATTCACCCGCGACTGCACAATCTAGACAATTCATACAACCAAGATCTTTACAATCTATGTTGTTATCTCCATCGTTGTCCTTCTTGTCTGCGCACTGAGGAAGAGTGCAGCCGCTGGTACATGGTTGGCGGGGTCGCCCGTTTTTTTCGCTGCCCAAATCACATTCTTCTCCTGAGTCCTTTTTTCCATTGCCGCATTCCGCCCCATTGCATGTATTCGTCTTGTCCTCTGGACAGTCATCGCAGCAATCGCCTTTACCATCCTTATCGGTATCCGCCGTTTGATCGCAAACAGTGGAACCCGGGTAGAACGGGCTGCCGGACCACACCGCATCGGGTGAAAAATTGGGACACTTGTCGATATCATCGCACACGCCGTCCGCATCCGCGTCTTTGTTGGCTTTGGAAGTCGGACAGATGTCGCAGCAATCGCCTTTGCCATCGCTATCGGAATCAGTCGTATCCCCGCACGTATCGTTGGGACACTTGTCTTGGCTCCCACAGATCCCGTCCCCGTCACTGTCTCCCCCCTTGCCCGCGCAGGGGTCCGGCGCATTGCTCCCGCTCGAATATTCATCGTTATCTACCGGGACAGTGTTCTGAACGGGAAAGAACGCGACTTGTTCTCGCAACATCACTGCTTTCACCATGCTCCAGGCATCGGGGTTCACCGCAAAGAAGACTGCCCCGACGATGGACGCTCCCCCGACCAAGCGGAGAAGCCGGCCAAGGGGTGCAGGAATGCGCATCTTGGATGACAAGCTACCGCTCACGCAAGCGGAAGTCGAGGAACGAATGATTATGAGACCATAAGTTATGGATTCGAAATAGTAGTGATCGATGTTTAGGTAGCTGGGTAGCGTGGTAGCTGGGTAGCGCGTTAATGAAACAAGCTACCAAGCTACCGAATCAACGAGCTACCCTTTACGGTGCGCACGCTCCATTCGTGCAACCGCGCGGACAGTTCACGATGCGATTCGCGAAACGTCCTTGTGAACAATATTTCTCGCTGATGATGCAGTTTGAGCCCGTACAGGACTGCGCTGTCCGATACACCGTTCGTCCGTTTTGCGTGGCCCGTGTGTAGCATTGGTCCCACGAAGGCGGCCGCGTGCCCGCGGTGACCGATCCCCTCTGCGTGTAGACGAGGCCGCCGTCGCTATCGGTGCAGGAACCGCCGGTCGGAGGCGGAGGATTGGGTGGCGGAGGGTTTGGTGGTGGTGGAGGTGGAGGTGGAGGCATCGTGCCGCCCGTGCACACTCCTTCTCTGCATCCCTGCGGACACGGTACGACCTCATTCCCGAAATAGTATCGCTCTCCGTCGATCACTGCGGCCATATTATTGCCCGCGCAGAATGTTTCTTGCAGGAAGCAATCGACGCCACTGCACGAGCCGATCGATCGATAGCCGGGGTTGGTGCTCACAAAACATTTTTCCTCTCCCCCCGGAGCAACCGGCCGAGCGGGGGCATTCGGAGGAGCGAAACGCACGTGCCCTCGCAGTCCCGTATAGCGCCCTCCGTCATCCTCGGTGCACACGGGTGCGGGCTGTTCGTTGCCCCTGCATTGTATGCGGACTGGCACGCGATAGAGGCGATCTTCGGGTGGCGTCCCCGTCTGGGGCGAGGCGCGGATCCCCGAGTACGAGAGAACGATGGTTTGGCCGCAGCGCGCTTGGGGATTCACGAGGAAATCCATGCCGTACGTGGCAGTCTGGTTGGACGTGAGAAAATGGAAGAAGCAGTTGCGCACCCCGCGAGGCGGATCGGTCGTTTGCATGCATCGATTTTTCGTGTCGTCGCCATGTGGCGGCGTGACGGTGAAGCGTTCGTTCCTGGGCGTGACGGTCGCGACGGGGTACTGCACGGAGATGCCCGGCCCATCCACGGTGGAGGAAGCAACGGGCTGCGTGAAGCGGAAGACCATGGGGATCATCTCTCCGGTGAATACTTCCGTAGGCGGAGCCGTAAAGGTGAACCGCACGGGATGCTGACACTGACCGATGAATGTCCGCTTGATCGGGTAGAAGTGGTTCGCCGTATTGCCGTCTTGCTCATTGGCTGTCGCTTTCGCGGAGCGCGTGAAGTCCACGTTGCATGGCATGTTCTCCGGAATGCGCACGCGGAAAGGCACCTGTATGCTCTGTCCCGGCGGGAGATTGCCAAGACTGCAGAGGAGCAGATCTACTCTCCCACGCTTGCCCACGCTGCACCTCGCATCCATCAGCGCCTGGAGGATGCCGGCAAAGATCGTCCCGTCTTGATACGACACGAACGGGATCACGACCTCGAGCTGCACGTTCGTCGCGGTCGCGGGACCCAGGTTCCTTACGGTCACGCCATACTGCACCGTCGCGCCGGGCCCGCTGACCTCCGGACCCGAGTGCGTGACTTCCAGGTCGATGGTCCCCGTCGTCTGCGCCACCAGCACGTGCGAGGCGCTCCAGACAAACGCGGAGCCCAGGAACACCACGGCAATGATCATGAGTCCGCGATGAGCCGTCTGGAAGAGAGTCGGGGGCACCGATGCATCATCGAACACTCATGCAGAGGACACAACTTGTCAGAACCCGCAAAAGATACAAGATACAAGAAATAAACAACAACCGTTGTACTGCGTTGCATCTTGAGTCTTGTATCTTCTCTCTTTCTTAAAGTTCAATCATATCCTCTCTCTTCGGCATGAGAACTTCCACGTTTTCTCCCTCTCCCCTTGGGGGAGAGGGCCGGGGAGAGGGGTAAGAAAAAGGTCTTCAAAGCTCAATGATTTGCTCTCTCTTCGGCATGAGAACTTCCACTCCCTTCGCGCTCTTCATTCTCCCCGCAAAGGGTTCCATCTGCCTCGGCTCTCCGTGGACCAGAATGAGTTTTTTCAGACCGTTCACAGTCATGACGTAGTGGTCGAGGTCCGCCATGTCCGCGTGCCCGGAGTACGCGTCGATGTAGACGACTTCCGCCTTCTTCGAGTAACTCCTGTCGAAGATCTTCACCTGGGTCACTTCTTTATCGACAATCTTGCGCCCGAGCGTGGCCTCGGCCATGAAACCGACCGCGACGATGGTGTTGCGCGCGTCTTCGATCTCATTTTTCAGGTGATGGCGGATCCGCCCCGCCTCGCACATACCCGAGCCGGCCATGATGATCATCGGGCCGGGAGTGGCGTTCAGCGCCTTGCTCTCGTCCACGCTCTCGGTGTACTTCACGAGCGAGAATTGGAACGGATTGTGACCGCGACCCAGAAACCGATCGTACATTTCGCGGTCGTAGCACTCCGGATGCTTCATGAACACTTCGGTGACCTTGGAAGCCAGCGGAGAATCGATGATGATCGGAATCGCAGGCATCTGTTTGGCATCCCAGAGAATATGAAGATCGAACACGATCTCCTGCGTGCGCTCCAGCGAGAACGCGGGAATGAGCACTTTGCCGCCACGCTTGGCCGTGCGGATGATCACTTCCTCGAGGTGATGTCTCGCCGTCGCGATGTCCTCGTGCTTCTTGTTGCCATACGTGGATTCGCAGATGAGCGTCTCTACCGAGGGCATGGCCGCAGGATCGCGGATGATGGGGAGCGTGGCGCGTCCGAGATCGCCGGAGAAGCCGATGCGACGCATCTTTCCGTTTTCCGTCACTTCCATCACGAGCATCGCCGCGCCAATGATATGGCCTGCGTCGAGAAACTGGACCTTGAAACCTTTGGCCGGCTCAAACCAATCGCCATAGTTCATGCCTTTGAAGAGCTGCATGCATTCGATCGCGTCTTGCTGGGTGTAGAGCGGCCCATCGCACTGCATCATCGAATCTTTCAGATACTTGCAGAAAAATTCTTCGTCCTTTTCTTGGATGTACCCTCCATCCATGAGCATCACAGCCGCGAGATCTTTTGTCGCATACGTGCAGAAGACCGGGCCGCGGTACCCTTGCTTCCAGAGCAGCGGGATGCGCCCGACGTGGTCCATGTGCGCGTGCGTGAGCACGACCGCATGGATGTCTTTTGCTGGATTGAAAGGAAACTGCGAGTTTTTCTGCGCGGCCTCCTTGCGGTGCCCCTGGAACATGCCGCAGTCGAGCAGCACGCGGCTGCCATTGATCTGCAACTCATGGCATGTTCCTGTCACTTCTTGCGCGGCGCCGTGCGAGATAATTTTCATGATCGAAGTGTATGTTGAGTGAGGTTGAATATTGAATGTCGTATATTGAATATTGGGGCATCCCTACATTCCACATTCACTATTCAACATTCCTATCATTATAGCGCAACAGAAGCCAAAAGGGCAGTCTTTTCTTTGTCGCTGAGGGGGCGGATATCCCCCGGTTTCAGGTGGGGATCTTCCAGGGTTTGGATGCGCACACGCGAGAGCGATTTCACGGTGTAGCCGACGTGCTGACACATCCGGCGGATCTGGCGGTTTCTACCCTCGGTGAGGATGATGCGCACTCTGTTCGGCTCGATCTTTTTGCATCGCAGCGGTTTCGTCATGCTGCCGTCGAGTTCAAATCCTTCTTGGAGTTTTCTGATGGCGATGGAGCTGATCGCGCGATCGAGCGAGACGTCGTACTCCTTCTCATGCGAAAATCCCGGGTGCGTCAGCCGGTACGCGAGCACGCCGTCGTTCGTGAAGATGAGCAATCCCGAGGAGTCTTTATCCAAGCGACCGACTGGAAAAACTTTTCCCTGTAATTCTTTCGGAAGAAGATCTCTCACCGTTCGGCGAACTCCCCTCTCCCGAAGGGAGAGGGGTTGGGGGAGAGGGCGGGCATTGGTCGTTTCAACGCCAAGAGGCTTATTCATCACGAAATACAACATTTCCTTGCGCTCCTCTAACACTTTCCCATCAACCTCTATTCTATCTACCTCCACATCTGCCTTATCGCCGATCTTCGCGACGTTGCCGTTCACTTTCACGAGTCCTTGCCGGATGTACTCCTCCGCTTTCCTCCGAGAAGCGATTCCGCGGGCCGACAAAATTTTCTGGAGTCGTTCTTGCACGAGAGGATAATACCTTTTTCTCCGGAAGGTGCCGATCGCGTTCGGCACCTGCGGTTGGGACTTGCGGTGACGCGCAAGAACGGTGACACTTGCGGCCGTGAGCCAGACCTTCACGATCCTCTGCGGGAATGCAGCCTTCAACAGAGGAGATCGTGCCAACCTCGCTTCACAGATCGCTCTCCTGAAGTCCGAATTTCCAGGATGCAGGATCATCGTCGGCTCCTACAGAGCGCAGATCGATCGAGAATGGTACGACGCGGAGGTGATCCCGCGAGGGAAAATTTTCTCGCGTGCGCTCTTTCGGGCCATCAAGGAATCCGATGCCGTCATTTTCGGCGGCGGTGCGCTCCTCGCGGACAACGCGGGGCGACTGCTTATTCCATACTGGCTCTGCATCATTGCATTCGTCCGTTTCATCCTCAAAAAGCCCGTCATGGCCTGGGCGCACGGAATTGTGCTGGAGACGAAACTCGGGAAATTTCTCGCGCGGATTCTCCTGAACATAACCGAATCAGTCACGGTGCGAGATCACGACAGCTTGGACCAGCTGCGCGCGTTGAAACTGAAAGTTCGACCGCACCTCACGGCAGACCCTGCGATTTTGATCGAACCTTCATCTCCCCATGTAGGAGAAAAGTTGCTTCAGGAACAAGCAGTGACAAAAGATCGTCGCCCGCTCTTCGCCATCGCGCCGACCTTCTGGCACCTGTACCATCGCCCGGGCGATCTCCTCCCCTATCAATGGGCGAGATCACTGGGACTGCGGCGTGACCGGTCGGAAAAAGAATTCAAAGAGTACACAGAGGCGCTCGCACACCTCTGCGATCGGCTCATCGCACGATTTCACTGTCGGATTCTCTTCCTGCCACGCTACCCGGCTGCTCCCTGGAAAGAAGAAGAGCGTCTCGCACTTGTCCGAACGACATCCCTGTCTCCGGAAGACATCACGGTCTTCAAAGGGGATGACCACCCGCCACGCGACTACTTCTCGATGTGGCATCACTTCGACTGCCTGATCTCGGTTGCCCTCCACGATGCCATCATCGCGACAGCGTTGAAGATCCCGTGCGTGCATATCAGTTATGAGCCCAAGGGCCGATCGTTCTTCGAACGGATCTCCGCGCTCGACCGCATCATCTCCTACGAGCGATTTCTGAAACCGGAGGGGCCAGAAGCCGTGACGGAACTCACAGTCCGGACCCTCGAACGATGGCCGAAGCTGCTGCCGTATCTGGATCGATCGGTGGAGGCGCTGCAAGAAGCGGCGCAAGCCAATGCGTTGCACCTTAAGCGCATGATGGAACGCGTGGGATACACCGAAAAAGCGAGCATGGAAGCGGCGCGCTTGCAAACATCGGTCGCATCATGAAGGTGCGAGCCCCTCGGTGGCTGAGTGTCACTGCAGTCATTCTCGGATCCATCGCTGCCGGTTTTTTTGTGAGCACGTACGCACCTCTTGTTTGGGATGATCCCGCTCTTCACGGACACAGTCAGTGGCTCGTCTGGAAATTCGGCCTCATCGATGAAGCGCCCATGCCAAGCGATAACGGCAAGTGGACGGGTCCCCTCTGGGCCCTCGTCCTCGGCGTCGCGACGGAGCTGATCTTCCCATGGCTCAAAGATCCATATCTCGTACGCCACGCACTCACGTGGGCGCTCTGGCCCCTCACTCTCATCGCAACCTACCTGCTGCTCCAGAAATGCGGCATCAAAAAATCCACGGCGTTCTTGGCCGTCGCTTTTCTGTTTGGAATCATTCGCTTCGGCGGACATGCCCTAGTCTCGCCACGTGACTTCACCCATGCCGCTGGATTCCTCCTCGTGACACTCGCACTCTTTGTTCTTCTGAAGAATCAGAAAGCACTGGCGCGACCCGGCTATCTGCTGCTCCTCGGCGCCATCTCGGTGATCCCGTTTTTGCTGCGCCCACCGGATGTGCTCCATGTGATCATTCTTCTCTTTGTTCTCGGAGAGATTGCTTTTGGGTCGAAGCTTCAGACACAAAAAAAATGGCGCATGCCACTCATTGCAATCATCGGAGCAGCAGCATTCACCATCGTAATCTCCCCTGTCCTCTGGGAACAAGGCTTTGCCTCTCTCTTTCATCCATTCCAAATATTTTCGAGGTTTCCCGTCGTCATCGGCCAGCGTGCGTTCGGCATGGCCTTTCGCTCGGATGCCGTCCCTCTCTGGTATCCCTTCGCCGTGATCCCACTCATTTCGCATCCCGTCGTCTTTCTCCTCACCATACCGGGATTGACCGCATTTCTCCTCTTGCGTTCGCCTGAGGGCGGGAAAAAGGCCAAAAAAGGCACTCTGGAAATCACACTTAAGCAGTGGACCCTCGCGATCATCGTTCTCAGCTTCGCCGCAATACTTATCCTACGCCCACATCTCTACGACGAAGAGCGTCACATCCTGTTTCTCTATCCCCTCCTCTTCCTGGCGGCCGCGCTGGGGTTCGATCGTCTGCGCGACCATCTGAAGATAGGACTCGCGCTCGTGATCATCGCAGTCTCACTCATTTCCTACGGATCATGGGGGAGATACGCGTATGCGTACAAAAGCCCGTTGATTGGCTCACGCAATCCCGACCGCTTCATGGGTGAGTACCGAGCGGCGTGCCTGCCGGAGGCCGTCGATGCCCTGCAGGGCCGTGTGTCAGCGAATGTTCCGGTCGTCATCTTCGAGCATGGCCCGCGGAGTAACGCGTACATCCAGGAACAACGTCGCAGCACATCTCTCATTGCACGGACTCCCCACGTCGAAATGCATCGTTTTCTCGAGGCTTCTTTGCGCAGACCGTATGCAGCACTCGTGCATCACGGTCTCAATCGATTTCCAGAGGTTGTGAAAGATATCGAAGCAGGTCGCGCCGAGCTTCTCTGGAAAAACACGATGCCACCGGGGGACATCGCGTGTGTGATTGCGCTGTATCGTTAATGCACAAAAAAAGCCCCGAGGTGTGCTCGGGGCTCCTTGAACTCTGTTCTGATTTTTATTCCTCGATGACACAGGAAGAAGAGCAACCATCGTTGTCTTCCGTGTTGCCATCATCGCATTCTTCACCGGCTTCAGCGTTGGAGTGGCCGTCTCCACAGAACGAAGAGGTGCAGTCGGAATTGCAGGTTGCCGTATCGACGGCGCCTTCGTCGCAATTTTCAATATCCTCCTGCACGGTTTCATCGCCGCAGGATCCCGTGGCATCCGTGCAATCGGATGAACAATAATCTCCATCGCTCGTGTTGCCGTCATCGCACGTCTCCAAGAGCTCCCCGTTCACGTAGGTGTCACCACACACAGCGGCCGTACAGTCTGCATCGCAGGTGGCCGTATCCACTGCGCCTTCATCACACGTTTCATCACCTTCATCCGATCCCTGTACCTCTTCGTCACCACACGTCTCACTGGGCGCCGAAGAGCTGGAGCTGGAACCTCCGCCTCCTCCGGCGCAGTTGTCTGCGGGGAAGACCATGCCGTTTAGAATGGCGAGAATCTCGACTTCCAAATCGTCTGCTTGCATCATCTTGGCATTGGCTTTCGTGATATTGTCCTCGCCGCTGGTGATCCAAGTTTGCGCCGCGGTGTTGTTGCCCTGCCCAAGCTGAAAGTTTGCAGCGAAACGATCGTTGTCCGCCTCTTTAATATGGTTCTGAGCGATGCTGAGATACATCCTCAGCTTGGCGAGCAATGCATGCGCTTTATCAATTTTGCTCTGGTTGTCTTTTTGGCTATGACCCATGTTTACGCAGTTAGTGACCTTCGTCTGTTGAGCATCTAGAACGCCGGCGACATAAGTGGTACTTTGCGAAGAGTACGCGAGTTGCGTCCAGGCATTGTTTATATGCGTGACGAGCGTGTCGTAATTGGCTTGCGTGTCTGCCAAGGCAGTTTGAACAAAAAGGGTCCCGGCCAATGGGACCGCAAGCATCCATTTTTTGAATTTCATACGTGGAGGGGAATAAAATAATAAACCCTACTCTACTTGAATTCCCGGAATGCGTGCCAGTGGAAACTCAATTTTCCAGAGACTATTGAATTATCACTTGTAATACATTCAGAGGAATACGCCAAAAAGCCCACTTTGCAGGCATGAATGGTGCTTACCATCGGCTCGGCACCGTCGTTCGCGAACGACGTGCCTCGAAATGTACGTGAGTTCTTCGTTCTGGCATCCCGCACCAGTCTCCCGCATGCGCGGGATCCGGTGCGGGACAGGCCGACCTCCGTTTGAGGTGGCTTGTCTCGAGCCCAAAGTCCCGGCCCTGACCTACTCTTGCGGTCACAGGGACAGCTACCACGTAAAATCGCGCGCAGCGAAGCGAGCAGCTATTTTACGTGCCACGTGGCCGCGCAGCGGCTTTACGTGGCAGCGCGCGATCACGTGGCGCCGCCATGCATAACAAACTAGAATGATCTGCTATGCATCACGTATACCTTCTCGAAGGTGAAACCAGTGGGAAGCAATATATTGGGTACACAACAGACCTCAATAGAAGACTTGCCGAACATAACAATCATAAGAATGCATCCACAGGAAAAGAACAGAGATGGAAACTTATCTACTGCGAAACTTACACAAACAAAATGGACGCACTTGGGCGAGAGAAGTTTTTGAAAAGTGGTTCTGGATGGAGATTCTTGAAAAAACAAATCTCTCACTATCTCGTGGAGGATTGTACGAGCTCAAAGTCCCGGCCCTGACCTACTCTTGCGGTCACAGGGACAGCTACCATCGGCGCTGGAGGGCTTAACTTCCGAGTTCGGAATGGGATCGGGTGTGACCCCTCCGCTAAAAGGACCAGGACTTTGGGCTCGAAATGCAATCGCGGCGCAGTCCCGCGAATGCGGGACGAAGCCGGAGACAAGAAGATCAATTGAAAGGAACAATCTTGGAAATATCCAAGTTGTAACACACGAACAGTACATCTCTCTTCGAGCTCTAAAGAGGCGGCGAAGACAGGCTTCGCCTGTCTGAAGCCGCACCTCTGAGGGAAGAGAGAGCACATGAGAGAGAAACCGTAGGTTTCTCTTTCATGCTTGAAAAATGTTCAATCGCCCGTTCGTACTGCTCTGCTAAACACGTTACCGTGCGTACACATGCAGCCGATCTAGCCGGTGTTCTTCCGGCGGGCTTATGGAGAGACGCAATCTTAGGAGGGGCTTCCCACTTAGATGCTTTCAGCGGTTATCCCCGCCGAACATAGCTACCCTGCGATGCCGCTGACGCGACAACAGGTACACCAGAGGTTCGTCCACTCCGGTCCTCTCGTACTAAGAGCAGA
>JACPYA010000071.1 GCA_016196295.1 Candidatus Peregrinibacteria bacterium
AAAATTACAAATTACAAATTAAAAATTCTCCTTTCACATGCTGTAAATCCATAATGCCAAACCCGATCTACATTTTAGGCATCTCCTGCTACTACCACGACAGCGGCATCGCTCTCATGAAAGATGGCGAAGTGATCTTCGCGGCACAGGAGGAACGCTACACGCGGAAGAAGCATGACGAAGCACTGCCAAAGAAGGCAGTGGAGCAGGCACTGATGTTCGCAGGCATCACGATCGATGATATTTCTGCGGTGGGTTTTTACGAGAAGCCGCTCCTGAAGTTCTTCGATCGCATCCTCTATACGTACTTCAAGGCCTGGCCGCGCGGCCTCATCACCTATCACCGCGCGATGCAGGAGTGGATGACGAAGAAGCTCTGGATCCCCCACAACATCAAGAAGGAGCTCAAGTACAACGGTCCCATGTACTACGTGACGCACCACGAGTCGCACGCTGCTTCCTCTTATTATGTTTCGGGCTTTTCCGACGCAGCGATCGTCACGGTCGATGGGGTTGGTGAGTGGGCGACAACGACTATCGGCTATGGCAGAGGAAACGAAATGAAGCTGACGAAGGAAATCCACTTCCCGCATTCGCTCGGCCTCCTCTACTCCGCGATCACCTACTACCTCGGCTTCAAGGTAAACAGTGCCGAATACAAAGTGATGGGTCTCGCGCCGTACGGTGAGCCGAAATACATGCGTCAGATGCGTGAGCTGATCAACGTGAAAGACGATGGCAGCTTTGCACTCAACATGAAGTATTTCACATTTGAGACAGGCCTCACGATGACGGGAAAGGAAATCGAGAAGCTCTTCGGCCAGCCGACACGCAAGGGCGAAGGCATGGCGATGACGCAATTTCACAAGGATGTCGCGCGGTCGCTGCAAGAAATCACCGATGAAGTGATGCTCAAGATCGCAAAACATGCGAAGAAGCTTCATCCGTCGGAAAATCTCTGCTTAGCGGGAGGGGTCGCCCTCAACTGCGTCGCAAACGGGAAGATCCTGCGCTCCGGCCTCTACAAAAATATTTTCATCCAGCCCGCAGCGGGAGATGCCGGAGGCGCATTGGGTGTCGCACTCGCGATCTGGCACAGGATTTACAACGGAGCGCGCACGAAGAAGATGGAACACGCGTATCTTGGGAATGAATATACGAATGACGAGATCGAATCGTTCTTAAAATCGCAGAATGTTCCCTACGAGCGGCTCGACGACCATCAATTGATCGATAAAGTTTCTTCACTTCTTTCAGGAGAGAACGCGGAGCCCCGCGTCGCGGACTCGCGAAGCGAGGACGCTGGTGCGTGGGTGATTGGCTGGTTCCAGGGACGAATGGAGTTCGGACCGCGCGCACTGGGCAATCGATCGATCATCGCGGATGCAAGAAACAAGGAGAACTGGCAGAAAGTGAACTTGAAGATCAAGTTCCGCGAGTCCTTCCGGCCGTTTGCACCGACGGTCCTCGAAGAACGCGTCTCCGATTACTTTGATCTCGACCGCGAGAGCCCGTACATGTTGATCGTGGCAGACACCCTCCCCGGGAAACGAAGCGAAATTCCCGCTGTCACGCACGTGGATGGCTCCGCGCGCATCCAGACCATCAATCGCAACCAAAATCCCCGCTACTACGACCTCATCAAAGCGTTTGAGAATAAGACCGGCTGCGCCGTCATCATCAACACTTCCTTCAACGTCCGCGGCGAGCCCATCGTGGAGAGCCCGAAGGACGCGCTGAACTGCTTCCTCCACACGCACATGGACTATCTCGTCCTCGGGAACTTCATTTTGAGCAAAAAGAAGATGGGGCAGGCGGATGAGGCGACTCAAAAAGAATATTTGTCGAAATTCGAATTGGATTAATGCAAAAAATCCTCCCCTTTCTGCGTTATCCTGCATCCAAAAGAAGCCATCCTGAAGTAAGAGAAAGAGCAATCTGATCGGTAGCGGTAAACCGCCGTTCTCGGCTACCGTAGGTCGGTGCAAATCCCGCGTCTTTCAAGAGAGTGA
>JACPYA010000069.1 GCA_016196295.1 Candidatus Peregrinibacteria bacterium
CTTGAATGGGTGATTCATTCCTTTGGAATTAAACCAAAATTACATCACTCTCTGTCAAAGCGCACCCTAAAATTGAACATAAAATGAACATGAAACGTGAAGCGTAAATTGTTTCACGCTTCACGCTTCACGTTTCACGTTTCACGAGCACCCACTCGTCGCCCCGCAATTCAGACAGCGGTAACAGGAACCATTTCGCACCATAATCGTCCCACACTCATGACAAACGGGGGCGTCGGACTGCATCGCGGCAATTCGCCTTTCGCGGGCTTCCAGCCTCTGGACAGTGCTTCTCCTATCTGCATCACTTCCGTGAGGTCGAAGACTCTCGGTCAAAGACCGGGGGTGCAATTGGCGCGGGTCAACGAGTTGATCGTCGAAGATTTCATCTCCCTCCTCCACTGCTTGCTTTTTGGGCAGGAACTTCAGCCCAAGCCAGCGAAACACATAGTCGATGATCGATTTCGCGATGGGGATGTCCTTGTTGTTGGTGAACCCCGATGGCTCAAAACGGACATGGCTGAACTTGTTGACAAAAAATTCCAATGGGACACTGTATTGTAAAGAAACCGAGGTCATCACTGCGATGGTGTCCATCAACCCGGAAATCGTCGAGCCTTCCTTAGACATTTTGAGGAACATTTCGCCGGGACTCCCATCCTCATAAAGCCCAACGGTGATGTAGCCTTCGTGCCCAGCGATGCTGAATTTGTGGGTAATCGATGGGCGTTCGTCGGGCAGACGACGGCGGGTAGGGCGGGTCTCGACGGGAGCCTCGACCTCCCCAGTTTCTGCTCTGGAGGCACTGAGGGGTTGAGATAACTTCGAGCCATCACGGTAGATTGCCACCGCCTTCAAGCCAAGTTTCCACGCTTCAACGTAAAGCGCCTCAACCGCTTCGACTGTCGTTTCGTGGGGCATATTGATCGTTTTGGATATCGCCCCCGAGAGGAACGGCTGCGCGGCAGCTATCATGCGAACGTGACCCATCGACTCAATGTAACGCTGTCCGTATTTGCCACACCGGTTGGCGCAGTCAAAGATCGGCAGGTGTTCGGCTTTCAGATGGGGTGCGCCCTCAAGGGTCATCATACCGCAGATGGTGTTGTTGGCTTCGTCGATCTGCTGCTTCGTAAAACCGAGCTCGCGCAACAGATCGAAATCCGGGCCGTTATATTTCTCAGGACTGAACCCAAGACGCGCCAATCCCTCTTTGCCAATGGTGTGAACGTTAAGGGCATGAGACAGTTCAAAAACGCCGGGCAGGGCGGCTTCAATCCGACCGATTTCTTCATCGGTTAAGCCTTTTGCCTTGAGCGAAAGGTTGTTAATATGCGGTGAACCGATCAGCGATGAGGTGCCTTGTGCGTAAGTGACGATGTCATCAATCTCCTCATCCGTATAACCAAGCCCTTTCAGGGCGCGGGGGACGGAACCATTGATAATCTTAAAGTAACCGCCGCCCGCCAATTTTTTGAATTTCACGAGGGCGAAATCGGGTTCGATTCCCGTTGTGTCGCAGTCCATGAGCAAGCCGATCGTATTATGGCTTAAAAATCCGTTGGCGGTGTAGGTCACGTTGCTCGGCACGGAGAGGTCATAAGTCGGTGCCATCCCTCCATCGACGTTCGTTTCCAC
>JACPYA010000076.1 GCA_016196295.1 Candidatus Peregrinibacteria bacterium
GAACGTTCAACATCCGCAGTTCTTACATATAAGTTTTTTCTGTGGAACAAATTATAAGGTCGCTTGATGATGCAAGCTTGGGCGATTGCAAAAAAGGCGATTGCAAATTTGTACGCACTGTCCAAATGACGCATGTTTGAAAATGTGCGATCGATCCATCTGTTTTCTTCATTAGTAAAATAGATGTCAGGGAAAATGCGCTCGATCAAATTCGTGTATTTGATTTCCCCATGTTCGGATACCAACCAGTTTACTTCTTCGTCTGAAAGCTTCTCTGTACTGTTTTCGATGAGAGCAGATGCCATCAAGTGATTGAACTGCAAATAATCGTTATAAGTTACCTGCCTGCCTTCCTGTTTCAGACGATACGCAACGGCACCTGTGCCTCCAAATACGTCCAAACATGTATGAAAATCTAAATTGGAAATTTGATGCCAAATCCAATCGAGTAATTTTGCCTTGCTACCTTGGTATCTTGTTTGTGGAAAAATCGGTTTAATTGCGATGGCTTCTGCCGGAAACAACGTTAGATTTGCCACTTCCGAATTATAGTGCTGAATGGGGAATATGCCAATTTTTGATCCACCGACCGTCTTGCCCAAAAGCTGCTCAATAATTCTCCTCGAATTCCCTTGCCAGGATTCAAAATCAAAAGTTCTATTCCCTCCTGTTCTGCCATCCGGCTTCGTCCGCCTTCGGCGGACTACGCCGAGATTGGCTTTCATGTGCAATTTTTCGGGGTTCGACAAAGCCTCGGCGAAGTTCCCAGAGGAACGGAGCCGGGTTCCCCGTGGGGCTGCCACGTAAAAACGCTCGCAGTGCGCTGCTCGCGTTCACATGGCGCTGCCGCGAGCTTGCGCGAGAAAAACATATAAGCGCACGAGAAGCTTTTCTACTTGGCCCGTGAAGCCGCAGCGCGTTCCACACATGCTCCGGCGCGTTCGATTGCAGGATGATGCCGAGTTTCATGTGTGATCAGGAGAGATCCTTCTTGCGCTCATCGAACTCTTTCTTGTCGATCTCCCCCTTGGCGTAGCGCTCTTTCAGGATGTCGAGCGCGGAGTTTCCTCCCGCCGTACCGGAGGTGCGCGAGATCCATTTCACGAGCGCGACGATCCCGGCGATGATGAGCACCCACCAGAGGAGCATGAAGAGGAAGCCGAAGGGCGCGAAGCCCGATCCAAATCCCATCATGGATGACATCGTATCAGGAGCAGTGCCGTTTGACCACCCTCCCATCATCGGGAATGCATTGTTCCAGCCTCCCCCCATCATGCCGTTGCCCATCATCATCCCCATCATGGGCATCATCATTCCCGCGTTCCCCATAGGAAGCGTCCCGTCCCCTCCGCATCCGCTCATGCGCTTTCCCATGACGATGTGCATCTGTTCTTCGCCCTCCTCGCCCATCATCCGCGTCATCATGGTGTTCATTGCCTCGTGGGCGTCGCCCGTCATCTCTCCCATAAAATACTCACCCAGCATAGCGAACTGCTCGTCAGTGAGATCCTTGCACCCTACTTCCTTCCGTTCCATCTTCTGCCAGATTTCTTTCCCCTCCGCTTCCTCGCGTGCGGTGTGATCATCGGAAGGCATGCCGCCCGTTTCCTGCGCGAAGGCGATGGGCGAGAGGAAAAGTGTGCCGGTGATGAGCGCGACGGAGAGGCGGTGGAGCATAGTGTGAGGGGGAAATATCTGGCATTATACGCCCATGGATTTCGAGTACACGGTCATCACGGGCAAAGACTTCGCTGCCGCGCTCGCGAACGTGCAGGAGGAGATCGCGAAGGCTGGAATGCGCGTCCTTCACGTCCACGACGTGCAGGCGACCCTTGCGGAGAAGGGCATCCAGCGCGATCCGTACAGGATCGTGGAGTTCTGCAACGCGAAGTACGCGAGCGAGTTCCTTCGCGCCGACCCCAAGATCGGTCTCTGCATGCCCTGCAAGATCAACGTGTACGTCCATGAAGGGAAAGTTCTTCTCTCCGGCATGCGTCCCATCGTCCTCCCGCAGTTCTTCCCGCACGTCGATCTGGGCGATATGCCGCAGGAAGTCGATGCCGTCGTGCGGTCGATCATCGACAAGGCGAAGGGGGAATGAGAGGAGGGGTAAGGCAAGATGCTGGGGTTACATATAACGTTCGGTGTGAATATTCTGCTCCGGGATACCGAGTATATGGCAGAGATTCTGCACGTTGTTGACCATCTCGGTCGCCCCGCAGATGTAGACGCTCACGTTGGAAGGATCCTTTACTATACGTCGGATTCTCTCCTGCACCGATCCGGTTTCCACGTGCCAATCGGGCTCACCGCTGAGGAAGGAAGCATGGGCGTGAAGATTTGGATATTCCGCTTCCAGCGCTTTCCATTGGTCCTCCCAAAAGAAATCCCGTCTCTTTACGACGCCGGCGATGAGATGCATCGGACGGGTGTCATGCGATTCTTCGAGCGACCAGAGAATGTGCGAACGGAACGGCGCAATCCCCGTCCCTGTCGCGATGAAGAGATACGGCTTATCGGTCTTCCGATCCAGCAGGAGTGCGCCGAACGGTCCCTTGAACGAGATAGTCATGCCGGGTTCCACCCTCTCTTCTATCCACATACTCGCTCTCCCGCGCGGGACAAGTTTGATGACGAAGAGGAGATCCTCTTCGGAGGGGGCGGAAGCGATGGAGTACGCACGCGTTTGCACGTCCTGCGGATTCCCCGATGCGGGCACGTCGAACAGCACGAACTGCCCCGGCAGGAATGTGAATCCTTCCGGTTTCTGCAAGCGGAGTTCGTACACGCCGGGAGCGATGAGCCGCTTGTTGAGGCAGCGAGCGAAGAATGCGGGAATGGACATAGGTCGCGGAGGGGATGTCACTCGCTCATCCTGTTCCAGATCACGCTGAACGCCCAGCCGACGACATACCCGGTCACGAATGTCACGACGATGAGGCCGACGGCAAGCACCAGCGAAAATTGCCCGACCGTGTACGGCGGAGTGATGAAATGCAACCGGAACACCCGATCGATCACGAACTGCGCCCACCCGGCGAGGACGAGCAAGGACCAGAGGAGATGCCAAGCAGCGATCGTGCCGCCGAGCGCGAGGCCGGTTTTGTGGGGATTGATCATGGAATGGAAGGGGAAAGAAATGAAAATAAGAAATGGAGTACGCGTTCATGCGGCAAGCCAGCCGCCATCGACGTAGAGCGTCGCACCCGTGACGTAGCTGGCTTCTTCGGATGCGAGGAAGACGACGGCTGCGGAGATTTCTTCGGGCTTTCCCAACCTCTTGAGCGGGATGTGAGCGAGTGTGGCCTGCATCGCTTTCTTGGACATGTGTGCGGCATCCACCATCGGTGTATCAATTGCGCCGGGGGCGATAGCGTTTACGGTGATCCCATACTCCGCCCATTCATCCGCGAGCGTCTCCGTCATTCCAAGGATTCCGCCCTTTGAAGCTGTGTAGTGGGCAGCGCCTGAGAATCCAATGCCTGCTCCGCCGGAGGCGATAGAAGAGATGTTGATGATGCGGCCCCAATTGTTCTTCTTCATCTCCTTCGCGGCTCTCTGGGCGCAGAAGAACTGTCCTCGAAGGTTGATGGAGAGCATTTCATCCCACTCAGCTTCGGTGATATCCAGCGCGGGCTTCGGCTTGAAGATTCCCGCGTTGTTCACAAGGATATCGATACGTCCAAAGCGCTTCATGACTTTGTCGAAGATCACATCGATTTGCTCTTTCTTCGAAACATCCATCGCGTAGGCGTACGATTCGCCGCCCTGCGAGCCGATCTCTTCTGCGACGCGGTCGCAATCGCCCTCCTTTCTTCCGGTGAGGATGACTTTCGCGCCTTGTGAAGCGAGAGACAGCGCATCCATGCGGCCCATGCCGCTGCCGCTGCCCGTGATGAGTGCCACTTTACCGTAGAGGTTGAACATGGTCATAGGAGGAAGGAGAAAGAATTAACAACCGAATTGCCCCTCGGTGCAGGGAGTGGTGGACGGCGTACCTTTGAAAGAGCCGGGTTCCTTGCCGGATGCGACGTACTCCTCAACGTTCGTCCGGCTCCACTCATGCTCGTGATTCCAGAGCGTCCAGAAGTGCCGCCACTCATTCCAGCCGATGCCGAGGTGCTGAACGTAGATCCCGTGCTCCGTGAGCATCTGCCCGATCTTCCGGCCCGTCATGCAGGGCATGGAATAGCAGTACACGATGATGTTTTTGTCCTTCGGGAATTCTCGGAAAGCAGCAACGATCCTGTCTACCGCGCCGTAGTCCGACGTATCTCTGTCCTTGTAGGCGGGGATGCTGACCGCTCCGACGATGTGCTCCTTCTCATACTCTTCCTGGCTTCGCAGATCGACGAGGATGAAGTCCTGCGCCCCTTCCGCAATCTTTTTGCGGATGCTGTGGGGGCTCACATGGACGGCATTCTCGGTGTCGTAGAATTCACGGATGAGCGCTTCCTTGCTCGGCTGGTAGGTCAATATCGAGAGATATCCTCCGCCAACCCCGGCGAGGAGTGAAAATGGGAGCATGAGCACGATGACTGTGGTGACGGGTTTCATGGGAGTGAAAGGGTGAGGGAGGAGAGGAGTTTCTTGCCCCACTTGTGGATTTTTTCTTCCTGCCCGTAGGGCTCGTTCACGATGACGAGTGGCGGGAGGAGCTGCTTGCCGTTGTGGGTGCGCAGAAACCGCTGGAAGTGCTCGGTGCAGCGGGTCGTGAAGTAGTAGCGGTCATCTCCGAGGCTGACGAATGCAAGAGGCTTGCCGTGAAGATCTGCATCTGCAGCCCGCTCAAGGAGAAGTGCATACATGTGCGGATTGAGCTGGCCCTCCGTGCCTCCCGTGTTCCACGTTCCGGAACCGAGGATGACGGCGTCGCCGCGCAGGAGATCGAGGCTCTCCGCCCTCTCCGCCCGCTGCACCTCGATCTTGAGATCGGGCGATTGCTCACGCAGGAATGTGGTGAGCGTGTCCACGACGTACTCGGTGTTGCCGCTCGTGGAAGCATAGATGATGTGGAGGGAAAGGGGCATGGATGCATTCAGGTTGAGTGGAGTGGTTCTTCCACGATTGCAGGACGTTTGCGCAGATGCGCGGGTTTCAGTTGATGAAGAATGTGTGTGAGGAGCTTGTCCGCCCACAGGCGAATTTCTTTCTCATATGCATAGAGATCCTCGCCCGTGAGCAGCAAAGGATGAATGAAGAGCCGTCCGTTGTGCTGCTCGATGAACTGCCGGAACTCCGCATCAATTGCTTTCTCCGCATCTTCGCTCAGGCTGAGCCCGGCGAACGCCAGGAAACGTTCTTCAAGATCGATGTCCTTTGCCCGGTCGAGGAGCGCCTTCATGTCCGCATGGACGTGCTCTTCCCCATGCGCATCCGCCGCGACAAGCACGATCACGTCGCCCTGTAGAAGATGCTTTCGCGTCGCCGTCTGAGCCGATTGCTTGTTCACGACGATCCGCGCCGACTCCGGGGATGCCGTGAGCACTTCTGTCAGGGTGTCGGCCACGTGCTTCGCGTGGCCGCCGGTGGATGCGTAGATGATGTGGATGGATGGCATAGTCTGAAATTAAGAGAATCGGGAAAGATCAGACAGACGATGACTCCGCTCAAGGAAACCACCGCTGGCAGTGATTGAGGCATGCCGCGAGAATCCATCCCGCGAGAAGACCGCCGATGTAACTAACGATGATCCCTGCGATGAACGTAAGGAAGTTCAACCCCACGAATTCAGCATCTAGGAACAGGATTCGGAGGCCATTCATATGCAGTTCCTGCAAAGCGGGATTCGTGAGCAGGAAACCCCAGAGGAAGCAGACGACGAAACCGATGCCAGAAACCAGGCCGACGGCGGGCCCCCAGTGCGCGAACCGGTAGGGTGAAGGTGAAGAGAACATGGGAAGAAGGAAAGAAATGGAAGAAGAAAGAATGAAATTACATGATGTGATGGGTATGCCCAGAGTCGTCATCCGAATTTTTCTTCCGGCTTCCATGCCCTTCACGGTTTCCATGTCCTCCATGCATGCCGATCATCATCAGCGGACAGAGCAGGAGGAAGAAAAACGGCAAAATGGAGTACAGAGACTGCCACTGAGATGCGTAGGCGAAGATCAGGAGGACGATGAGTCCGGCGATGATGCAGTAGAGCCAGAAGGCGGGAATGGGAGATTTCATGGTGCTATGTCACAGGAAATTGATTAAGCAGCCAGCCTAGCAGAACAACTTGAGGAACGGTCACGAGCGGAAGGAACAGCGGGATTTTCCAGGACTTCGTTGTTTCTCGGAGGATCAGGATCTCTGTGTAGTCCGTTGATACCCCTGTCATGAGGAACGCGAAGGAATTCCCGGCCGCCCCTGCACGGGTGAGGATGTCCGTTGCCACGGGCATCGATCCCTCGGAACAGACCTCCAGAATCGTCGCGACGATGATGGTGAGGCCCAGTCCCGCGAGAGTTGGTCCAAAGAGCGTGCCGAACATTTCTGTTGGAATGATGGCACGAACGAGCGCGGCGAGGATGATGCCGAAGAAGATCCACCGCATGATGAGACGCGATTCGAGGAGTCCAGTCTTGGCAACACTCTTCGTCCACGCTCGAGAAGGACGGAAGTGCCGCAACCCATCTTTCGCTTCCTTCCAGAACGAATACGTCGGAGGAATGGAGATGGCATTGGGATTCGGCGGCAGGATCTTCCGTCGAACGAACATATCGAACAGGAGACCGGCAATCAGACCAACGGTCATGCTCAAGAGGACGAACACGAGCATCCATTGGAATCCCACGAGCTGCCAGAGGAGCAACGTGAGGACAATCGAGTTCCACGGACTCGCAATGAGGAAGGCGACGACTTGTCCTACGCTGACGCCGCGCTCATAGAGCTTGCTTCCGACAAAGAGGATGCCGTGCGAGCAGAGATCGAGAAGGACTCCCGCGAAAACGGCGCGGAGCATGCCGCTGACCGTGCCGCTCCTTCCCATTGCAGAGATCACCATCTCGCGCGGAACCTGGCCCAACACCCCAACAAAGATCATGCCAACGAGGAGACTCCACCAGATCGTATGGATGAGTTCCACGATGCTCTCCGAAAACGTCGTGAGAGCGGGCGTTGCGAGCGCAACGGATGGAAGAAGGAAATAGGAGGCATAGGTGGCGATGAGCACGGCACTCGTTCCCCAGAGAAAATAATCCCTACGAACTTGTGCATGCGCTCCATGTTCATGGTTCTCACCATGTTCATGGGTTGCTCCTGCGGGCCGATGAGCGGAGAGAGCGCTGTTGGTCATAGAGGCAAGAATTACTGGGTATAGCCCCAGTCTCGAAGCCACTGATTCATCTGGTCAATTTCCCGTTGCTGCGCCGAAATGATGTCCCTCGCCATCTGCTTGATCTCCTCATGCTTGGCGGATGTCAGAGCCTTTCGGGCCATTTCGATCGCTCCCTGGGGAGGCATAGAAGAGAAGGAGAAGAAAAAATTACCGGGCCGCATCTTTATCGAGCCAATCATTCTCCTGTTCCTCCTCGAATCCCTCCCATGCACTGCGCTCCGGAACGGCATGTCCCGCCTCCGTCACCTGCTCGCTGTGCTCGATGTCTGCTGCCGTCTCGTCCCTGTGCCCGATGGCTTCGGGAGTGCCGGTGCCGGGAAAGTCCCTGCGCGGTCGTACCGGTTCGCCATTGTTGTTTCTGTTCCGCGGGCGTTCGGGGAAGCAATGCTCATGTTCCGGAAGAAATCTGCCGTGCGTATCCCGAGGGGAAGCGTGCACGAACCTGCCGTGGGGATCCCAATGGGAGGGATGCACATACCCTGCGTGAGCCGGTGCCGATGGTGTGAAAGCGTTCTTTGCCATGGGAGAGTGATGGAAAGAGATAAAAGGAAATTCAGAGCTGATCGCGTGTGACGGAGGATTCCCTCCGCTCGATCTCGTGGTGAGCGCCCTCTTCGTTCACGAGAGGAATCTCGTTGTCCCGCTCTCCTATCGATGGCGGTTCAGGGACAGAAAGCTCGTGATGCTCATCGAGGAGCGATGCTGCGAATGCAGCGGAACTCGCCGAGCCCCGGTGAGCATGACGCGTCTTCCGTTTTCGCGTCGCATGCGCCTTTTTCTTGTGCCAACGGCTGAGAAACTGATGGAGCATGATCAGTGAAGGAGAAAAAGAGTGAGAAGACAGACCATTCCCGCGAATGTGATGAACATTCTCTGCACGGTGCCGGTGCTGTGAGTGCGAGTGATCATGGTTGGAAAGGGAGCAGTGAGGCAGTGAGAGAGCGGTGGGGGCGGCAAGGTTAAGCGGAACCCCGCCGTCCTGTGGAACGGTTACGATTCGATGGCGAGTTTGCGGGCCTTGCTCTCGATGGGCTTCGCTTCCTTCTTCGGGAGCGTGATCGTGAGCGTGCCGTTCTTGGCTTTGCAGCTCGCCTTCGTCTCATCGACGGGAGGGAGAGCGATCTGCCGGAAAAAGGAACCTGAGCATCGTTCCTGGCGGTAGTACTTGCGCTTCTTCTCCTCGGTTTCCTTCTCCATTTCTCCTTTGATCGTGAGGACGTTGTCCTCGATTTCGATATCGATGTCCTTGGGCTCGTAGCCCGCGACGTTCGCTGCGACTGTTATTTCCTTGTCTGTCTCGGAGACATCGACATCGGGCATCCAGTCTGTCGAGAATGGTGTCATTGCGCGGAAGGGGCTGCGGAAGGAATAATCATCCCAGAATCGATTCCAGAAGGAGTCGTCGAGCGGGAACCCGAGGCGGGTGCGGGGAGCAAGGAGAGGCCGTTGGCGTTGGAGGAGTTTGACCATGATGATGAGATGGGAAAGAAATAGAGAGAAATGATCATTCTACCAATGACGACGGACAGGGTGGTAGAACTTCGTGAAGAAAAGCACCACGGCCGCCGCGATGAGGGCGAAGGAAGCCGATCCCCACAGCCCATAGGGATTGAGTCCGTAATAATCGATGAGATAGCCGCCAGCGAGTGCCGCGACGAGCCCGACGACGATCTCGATGGGCATGCTGAAGCCGTAGTCCTTGGCGACTTCTCCGGCGATCCAGCCGGCAATGAGGCCGATGGCGAGAAAGAGGAGGATTTCCATGATTGGGAAGGGAAAGAATAATGAAGAGAAGTGCGCGGGAATGGAGACATCTCCGGCTATCTCCACTCCCGATGCGCACGAGAGGCGGGTGATGCCCAGCCCCTTCTGCTGCCCGTACCGTTTGTCTTTGAGAACTTGGGTACGGGCATGAGAAGGAACTGGGTCGCACGTAAGAAAGAAAAAGAGAATGAACGAGGCCTACCGGTGAGCCGTCCGCCGAACCGCAGACTCCAACGGGAGTCGTGCGTGGATAGAAGAGGGCTGGCGCGATGCTTGGCGTGCGAGCGGGATGACCCGACTTCGTCCGCTGAAGGGGACTACGCCGGGCAAGATCCACGTTCGCAAGCGGATGGAGAATCGCGTGCCTGCACGCCGTAGTGCTGCTGACCGTTCACTGATGACGGCGTTACGGCACGCAGGCGTGGGAGGCCGACCCTTCGACTCGCTTCGTTCGCTCAGGGTCGTTCGATCGATCATGTGATGGAAAGGAACGGATCGTGAGCGAGCCCCGCAAGTAGCGGGGCGAGTCGAACGGCAGGAGTGGTGTCCATGCGCGACTCCAACGCTACTCACCACAAAGATTTCCGCAAGGGTATGCGGTATACCTTATGTTGTCAGGATTTAGGATCTAGGCACGAGACTGGACCGCGTAAAGGCGCGAAAGCAGCCTTTACGCGCCACGTGGCCGCGCAGCGGCTTTACGTGGCTCTGTGTCGCGCCCACGCGGCACAGCCGCATCCAGCTGAATTGTGTCCGCATGCGCCCACGAGACGAGGAAGTCCGCAGGCATGAGTTCCGTGATCTTCAATGCTTGGGTTTCGGAGGTGAGCAGACGGTTGTTGTACTTCCACTCGAGTTCCTTCAGGTACAGGCCGATGTTGCTCTTCCAGATGCCATGATGCTTCTGCAGCCGTTCACTCATCCACGCCCACAGTCTCTCCGCTCCATCCTTCAGCCGTTCGTTGTCCGTGAAGCGGTGAAACTTCCCGCGACAGATGAATCCCGCGTACGCTGAGAATTTCCGCTTCTCGTCTGTGAGCGGAGCATCGAAGCGGAAGCTCGCTTCGTCGTCGGGAAGCGGATCGATGAAGATGCGGTTATCCGCCAGCACTTTCACTCCGAAGATGGGGCTGTCGCCGCTCTTGCGCCCCTTGCACCCGAAGCGGCTGCGGCAGCGTCGGCAGAAGGCGCTGTCGTGGATTGCATGATCGCATGCCTCGGGGGTCTTTAGGAGTTGCAGTTTCCCCGGCGTGAGATTCTGCGAGGCGAGCAGCATCCGGAAGCGGTCGTAGACGGCGGAGGCGAGGCGGTAGTGGTAACCCGTCATGTCCGATGCCTGCTTCGCGGTGAGGTTAAGGCAGAAGCAGAGGAGGAGGTCTGCATACTGTTTGAGCTTCGTTGCATCGGTCTTTTTCTCCGGATTGAACTTCGTGCCGCAGGCGCTGCATTTTTTGCGTCCGTCCTTGAGCGTGTAGAGCTTGGTGCGGACACGGCAGGAGGGACAGAGCAGATGGCGAGAGCGATCCTGTGCATGGGTCTGCACTTTCTCGGTAAGTTTTGCCAAGAGGGATTCTGACCGGATAATCACGGTTGGAAACCCGATTGTACCACGGAGTCGGCTCGCCGGCCGTAGTCCGCCTGAGGCGGACGAAGGCTGGTCCTATCCTGTGCATAGACACTAAAAAAACTCCAAGGAGAGTTCGCTTTGACGCATTTGTTGCCCATTTCCTGTTGCTATCCCTTGATGACTCCGAGCGGCCGGAGCTTGGCGACTTTCAAAGAGATCCCCTCATCATGCATCACCTGCACGACCTCGGAGACGTCCTTGTATGCGTGGGGCATCTCTTCGGCAATCGTGCGATACCCGTGAGCGCGTACCTCGACGCCGAAGCGATCCATTTCGTCGCGGAGATTCCTCCCTTTGCACGCACGCATCGATGCATGCCTGCTCATGACTCTGCCCGCGCCGTGGCAGCAGCTCCCGAATGTCTCCGTCATCGCCTTCTGCGTGCCTTTGAGGACGTAGCTCGCCCTCCCCATATCGCCGGGAACGAGAACGGGCTGACCCGTCTCGCGGTAGATCTCCGGCAAGTCGGGATGCCCCGGCGGGCATGCGCGGGTGGCACCTTTGCGATGAACGCAGCACATTTGTTTCTTCCCGTTGATCACGTGCTCTTCCTTCTTCGCGATGTTGTGGCAGACGTCATAGACGAGATCCATGCCGAGCGTGCGATCCGGCATGCGCAGCGTCTCGCGGAACACCTGCCGCACGACATGCATCATCACCTGCCGATTGCTCCACGCGAAATGCGCGGCAGCAGCCATTGCGGCCCAGTATTGCTCACCTTCGGGCGAATGGAGCGGCACGGAGCAGAGTTCCGGATCGGGCAGCTCGATGCCGTACTTCTCTCGCCCGATTCTCGTGAATGCATGCACGGCATCGTCGCAGACTTGGTAGCCGAGCCCCCGCGAACCGGAGTGGATGAGGACGGTGATCATGCCTTTTTCGAGACTGAATACACGCGCGGCCTCTTCATCGAAGATTTCCTCGACTACCTGTATTTCGAGGAAGTGATTGCCGGATCCGAGAGAGCCAAGCTGCTTGCTGCCTCTCTGCTTTGCTCTGTCGGATACCGCCGAGGCATCTGCCCACGAGAGGAACCCCTGCTGCTCAATCCGTTCTTGATCTTCGGGTGAGCCGAATCCTTTGCGAATCACCACGCCGACTCCGCCGTTCAGAATACGATCAACCTCTTCGATACTGAGCGTACCGGCAGCGCCTTCCGAACCGACTCCGGTGGGAATCGCCGCGAAGAGCGCGACGACGAGGTCGCGCACCTTCGGTTTCACGTCGTCCAGATGCAGATTGCTCCGCATCAACCGCACGCCGCAGTTGATGTCATAGCCGACCCCTCCCGGCGAGATGACGCCCGTCTCGATATCGGTTGCAGCAACCCCGCCAATCGGGAATCCGTAGCCCCAGTGGATATCCGGCATGCCGAGCGAAACCTCAAGAATGCCCGGCAAGTACGCGACGTTCTTCACCTGCTCGAGCGCGCGGTCGTGGTCCAGGTCCCCCAGCATTTTTCGGGAAGCGTAGACACGGCCCGGAACACGCATCCCGCCTTCCTTGGGGATTTCCCACGAATTTTCCGTGCGTTGTACCAAACGAATACCGCCGATGGCGAGTTCTGAATGTTTCGTCATAGATCGAGGGTGAATGTCGCTTTCCAGCCTTCTTGCGTTTGCTTCAACTCCGCCCCGTGGTACGTCACGGCTTTGATCTCGGTTCTGTAGGGATGTTTTTTCCGATCGAACCGCTCGCCCGTGAGAGTCGCCTGAATCGAGCAGAGCCAGTCACTGCCGTCGATGCCGAGGAAAGTGATGCGGCAGTCACGCGCGACGAAGCCGTCATCGTTGAAGAGATCCAGCGCTTTGCGCAGAAAATTGATGAAGAGTTCCTCATCCACTTGACCGAATGCTTCTATCCGCCGCTCGTCCTTCGCCTCCACCTTGTCGAGATCCGTGATGGTGGAAAAGAGCGCCTTCGCGGCATCGGCAAAGAGTTCTTCTCTCGTCGCTCCCGTCACGCGGTATCGGATGTCGCCTGTGTGCGGGAGTTCGGTGAAGGGCATACGAAATATTCTAGCGGAGATCATGCGGAAAACGTACCCGCGCATGCGCAATGAGCGTACAATGAACTGCAATGCTCACATGGACACCTCGCATCCTGGCCATCCTCTACATCGGCTTCATCAGCATCTTCGCGTTCGATGTCTTCGACCAGGGTTACTTCCTATGGGAAACAATTCTGGCGCTCTTCATGCACCTCATCCCTTCATACATTCTCATAGGTGCGACCGTGCTTGCATGGAAGAGGCCGAA
The DNA here is from genome assembly GCA_016196295.1 of Candidatus Peregrinibacteria bacterium. Classification (GTDB taxonomy): domain Bacteria; phylum Patescibacteriota; class Gracilibacteria; order Peribacterales; family Peribacteraceae; genus JACPYA01. The sequence continues at coordinate 12,974 of JACPYA010000076.1, forward strand.
GCTCGGCGGCATAGGGTTTCTCCTTCTCAGCATTGTCTTCACGCTGTTCTTCAAGACGTATCAAGCTGTCGTGAATTTCACGCTCGTCTCCGTGCCGCTGCTCATCATCGGGGCGCTGTTCCTCGCCGATGCATCTTTGCGGAGTCGTTTCACGCGTTGAGCGCTATACCCTTTCTATGGATCCACGCACAGATCGGACAGTGTGCGAAGGAAGGCGTTTCGCGGACGATCATCATACACTGCAAATCGCAGATCGTGGAACGAGAGACAAGGGAAAGGGCGTGTCTGCATCGGTTGCTTACGACAGTATGTATCTTGCTTTGTAGGAAATAATTCACGGAAAAGGCAGGCTCTGGTAGAGTGGAGCTTTGCTTCCCTTCGTCCTATGCTTCCCAACCACGTTTACAACCTCATGGAGCAGCTTGTGCAGGAGAGCCAGAGCCTCTGGCGGCTCGACCAGTACATTCGCGACGCCAAGAAGTGCAAGGACTGCAGGACGTTCTGGAAGAAGTTGAAGAAGGATAAAGAAGCGCACATCAAGGAACTCACCGCGATGGTGAAGAAGCACTGCAATGACAAATAATCCTCTCTGCGCTGCATGAATGCTGTTTCGTTCCCAACGGCTCGCCGACACACCCTGCACGCAGGGACGCTCGTGGCGTTCCGTCACGGGCAATCCGAATGGAACCTCGAGAACCGTTTCACAGGATGGACGGACGTACCGTTGACGGAACAAGGAAGAAGGGACGCTGTTCTTCTCGCGGAAGCATTGCGAGATTTTCGTTTTGACAGGGCCTTTGCGTCCAGACTGGAACGCTCGCAGGAAACCGTCCGTATCATCCTCCGAACGCTGGGACAAGAAGGCATTCCGATGGAAGTGGATTCGGCTCTCAACGAGCGCCATTACGGCGATCTGCAGGGCATGAATAGAGTCGAGATTGCCGCGAAGTACGGCGCGGAGCAAGTGCGACTCTGGCGGCGCACATATACGGCGCGTCCTCCGAACGGCGAAAGCATCGAGGACTGCGAAGCGCGGACGTGGCGCTATATGCAGCACTATGTCCTGCCGCATGCGGAAGCCGGGAAGACCGTGCTCGTTTCCGCCCACGGCAACAGTCTGCGCCCGATCGTCATGCATTTCGAGAATATGAGCGGCGAAGAGGTTGCGGCACTCACGATCGATTCCTGCTGCCCTCATATCTACACTCGGCGAAACGGCATGATGCGTACGGAAGTGAGGAGAGTGCCGGGCGTGTCGGTCTTCGAAGATCATCTCACCGTTCCCGCACGACGATGAAGCACAAAAGGAACTCCACCACCGTGCAGATTCCCGCGGACGGAGTGGAACTCCCCGGCATTCTGATGATCCCTGGGCATGCGCGAGGACTCGTCATTTTTGCGCATGGCACGGGCAGCAGCCGCTTGAGTCCGCGCAATCAGTACGTTGCGGGCGTCTTGAACGACGCAGGCATCGCCACCCTGCTCTTCGACCTTCTCACACCGGAGGAGGATCAGACCTATGAGAATCGCTTCAACATCGATCTCCTCACCGACAGGCTCGCGGCGGCAACACGCTGGACGATGGGTTTCTCTCAGACAAAAGACCTTCGGCTCGGATACTTCGGCGCGAGCACCGGCGCGGCATCTGCATTGCGAGATGCGGTGCAATTCCCTGCTGAAATCCGCGCTGTCGTCTCGCGCGGCGGGAGACCGGATCTTGCGATGGATGTACTGCAGAACGTCGAGGCGCCGGCCCTGTTGATCGTTGGGGGATGCGATTATGAAGTGATCAAACTCAATCAGAAAGCCTACGACCAACTCCATCGCGCACGGGAGCGGGAGCTTGCCATCGTCGATGAGGCTACGCATCTCTTTGAGGAACCGGGGACACTTGAGGAGGCTGCACGGTTGGCGAAGGAATGGTTCCTGAAGTTTTTGCGATGAAAAGATCAACCCAAGCAACGTGCTTGGATATACCATCCAACAACCATGTTGCTTTCACGTCAATGATTGGCCCCTTGAGGTTCCTTGGCAAACAGCCAAAAACCGAGGAGCAGAAGTGCTGTCGAGAGGACGAGCGGCGTGATGACCGGCCCCGCCCACGGTACGGGCAGGAGGAAGAAAATATCGGGATCAAGGACGCTCTTCGGCCAACCGAGCAGGATCCAGAGGAAAAAGTAGTAACCGAGATCCCATACCGCGAACGCGACGAGAAATGCACCAATCCATTGACGAAAGGAGTTCGATGCAAGAGCTGCGACTGTCACGAGCATGATGATGGTCGCCGCTTCTCGTACCATTTCCACTGTCGCTACGGTTGCGTTCGGGAGGATGACGGTACTTGGGGAGAGGAACGCGATGACTCCGAGATTGAGCAAAACGATCGCCTGTGGCGGATCCATCGTATCCATACCAAACCATGAGCGCAGATACAGCACGACCACCGCTTCGACGAATCCGAAAGCGAGGCCGAAGAGGACAAGGAGGAGCGGACGCTTCACGTTTTGAGAATGCGAATGACTTCCTCATCTTCCACCTGCGGGAACTCATCGAAGAACTGTCCGACCGCCATGAACCATGCAGGTGTCTGGAGACAAATCACTTCATCGGCAACTCTCTCCAGACGCTTGATCGACTCTTGCGGAGCAACGCCAATGGCAACAACGAGCTTCTTCGGCTTTTTCTCTCGAATCGCATGCAACGCCGCGAGCATCGTCGACCCCGTCGCGATTCCGTCATCCACGACGATGACGGCGCGATCCTTCGGATCGACCGGAGCACGAATGGGCGTATAGAAGGCGCGGCGCTTACGCATCGTGTCCATCTGCGTCCGCACTTCCTGTTTCAGGTATTCCTCATCGGCAACACCCTCCGCCTCGGGATTGAGCGTCACATGACCGCTCTCATCCACCGATCCGATGGCGTATTCGGGATTCCCCGGCGCACCGAGCTTCCGGACGAGGACGACATCAAGTGCTCCGCCGAGCGCGTCCGCGATAATCTTGCCCATGGGCACGGCTCCGCGCGGGATGGCGAGGACAAGCGGAGCCATCCCTTTGTAGGGAGACAAACGTTCTGCGAGTTTCTGTGCCGCTTCTTCGCGATTGGCAAACGCTATATTGACCATTATCCCACTTCAGCAACGACAAGGCGATGCGAAGAGCGTACACTGCCGATTCCGGATCCACAGGAGAAATGTGAATGGTGCACTTATGCAAAAGCAATCACTGCTTTCAATCCGACTTCGTCCCGCAAGTGCGGGACTACGCCGGACAAGGGGTTTTTGTGTTGTGGCATTGCAAGCGAAGCCGATGGTTTGACCCGCCCGAACGATCTGATCGTTCGGATCGGGCGGGTTCCCCGGAGCTTGCTCCGGAAGAGGAAGTCCAGAGCCCTGCCTGCCGGCAGGCAGGTTGCTCTGGGGTTCATACCAATGATTTGAGCCTAAACAGACGCATCTGGGCCACATGGGCGCGTAAAGAACCATTGTTACGGATGGATTGTCGGGCTGGCGGAAAAAGCCGGAAAAGCTCGTAAGAAGCACTCGAGAGGCTCGTCAGAAAGGGCATCTCACTTTTTTCCTTTTCCACTTTTTTTATGCAGATCCGAAAAGCTTTATCTCTCCTGGGAGTGGCGGCGGTCATGAGCGCCTTCCTTGTCACAGACAGAAACATCGCGTCTGCAAACCATACCGGGCTTTCCCGGAGGGTCCGCCTGTGTCTCTCCATGCACTCTCCCGTCCGGTTCTTGGATGAGAGCCGCGAGGAACGCATGCGCCATCGCCGGCTCCTGCGCCAGTGCATTCGCGCAGCCATTTTTGGAGTCGATGTTGGAAGTTCCAGCTCCAGGAGCAGCATGAGCTCGAGCTCACAAAGCAGTGTCAGCAGCAGCTCGCTCAGTTCCGTGAGTTCATCTCGTTCGTCTTCGCTCTCAAGTTCGTCCGTGAGCAGCGGCCCAAGTTCATCGTCGGTCAGCAGTAGCATCGGTTCTTCTCCGTCGTCATCGTCGATTTCATCTTCGTCTCAGAGCAGCGCCGGCACCACGCAGGCGACGGCCGCCGTGAATATCACAAACTTCGCGTTCAGCCCCGGCAGCATCACGGTCACGCGGGGTACGCGCATCACGTGGACCAATAACGACACCGCTCCGCACACGGTGACGCGTGACGGCAGTTCGGGCCCGTACAGCTCTGTCCTCACGGAGGGCGAGTCGTACTCTCGCACATTCAACGCCGTCGGCACCTTCCCGTACCACTGCGCCATTCATCCCGAGATGACAGGCATGGTGACGGTCACTCCGTAACAGTCATGCATGCATGCAGAAAGACCCGGGAGGAAGAGTCCTCTCGGGTTTTTAATACAGAAGGATCATAAAAATTGAAGAGAAGATAATCGCTCAGAATTTTCTCCCTCTCCCCCACCCCTCTCCCGCTGGGAGAGGGGTGGGGGGTGGGGGTCTCATCGGGAAGGGTTGGGGATAGGGGGCCGTTGGGAGAGGGAGGGTCTTGCAGTATCCTTTCCCCATGATCGAGTTTCAGCGTTTACTGATGGGTGACAAGGTGCGCAATGAGGCATTTGCCCGTGCGCTCAAGAACGTGATCGTGCCTGGGAAGTCGGTCGTCTGCGACATCGGGTCCGGGACGGGCTTCCTGAGCTTCCTTGCGTCGAAACTGGGCGCGAAGCACTGCTATCTCTACGAAGTCAGCGATCTCTTGAAGCTGAGCAAGAAGATCGCCCAGGAGAACGGCATCACAAACTGCACGTTCGTCCAGAAACACTCGACGGAGGTGAAGAGCCCGCCCGAAGCGGACATCGTCCTTGCGGAGATGCTGGGCAACCACGCGCTCGAGGAGAACATCATCGAGACGCTTGGGGACGCGAAGCGATTCCTGAAACCCGGTGGCGTGATGATCCCGCAGGCGCTTACGCAGGTCATCGCTCCCGTCATGAGCAGCCGCCTCTGGATGGAGATCAACGTATGGGATGACATCGGGTTCGCTCTCTCCTTCTCCGCCGCCAAACGTGCCACGTTGGAAAATGTGTATGTGCGAGACATCGAGAAAGAGGATTTTCCGGGGAATGCGGTGAAACCCCTCGATCATATCAAGTTTCTCGAGGAGAATGCGAGCGTGCGCGATGCCAATGTCTCCTGGGACTCCCTTGCAGGACCGGTCTACGGCTTCGCCCTGTGGTGGGATGCGCTGCTCGTGCCAGGCATCACGCTCTCCACAAGCCCCCTGAGTGCGCCCACACACTGGAAGCAGATCTTCTTGCCCGCGCTCATGCCGCTCACGCTCCAATCGGGCGATCATTTGGAACTCTCGGTGCACAGCGACTCGCGCTACCACGTGAAGATCAACCTCGTGTGGAAAATCACGCAGCGGAGGGGAAAGAAAGTAGTGGCAGAGCAGGAGATGGATATGCGGAGAGGACAAATAGATTGATTGTTCCACCCTCACCCTAGCCCTCTCCCTCCTTGAGGGAGAGGGAAGAGCTCCCCGGGTTAAGGACGCTAAAACTCAAACCTCATCGGCAACGGCCAGCTGGATCCTTTTGTGAAGAGCACTTGGTAGAGCTGGGCTCTCCCATAGCGAAAAGCCGCCTCGCAGGATTGCAGGTAATAGCTCCACATGCGTAAGAACCGCGTGTCGAACGGAGCGCCGAGACCTGCGATCCGCTCGGTGTTTGCTTGAAAGATCTCGTGCCAGCGCCTCAGCGTCTCCGCGTAGTGCGGTTTCCAATTTTCGACGTGCACGACATTCAGTCCCGCCGCGCGCATTTCTGCTGCGATCTCGCTCAAACGCGGCAAGCGGCCTCCCGGAAAAATGTAGCGCTGGATCCACGGGTCCGGCCCTCTAGCCGGCGGCTCCGTACTGCCGATCGCATGGAGCAGCCCGGTGCCTCCCTCTCGCAGAAGCTTCTTCACCTGCCGCATGAACGTTCCGTACTGTCCTTTGCCTACGTGCTCGAACATCCCGATGCTCACGATCTTGTCGAACTCTCCTTGCACCTCCCGATAATCTTTGAGTGCGACTTCGATGCGTCCCGCGTATCCCGCTTGGCGAAAGACCTCCGTCGCCCAGACCTGCTGATTGTTGCTGAGCGTGACGCCGAGGCCGGAGACGCCGTGCTTCTCCGCCGCATGGAGGAGCATCGTGCCCCATCCGCAGCCGATATCCAGCAGGCGATCGCCCGGAGCGAGCATCAGTTTCCGCGAGATGCGCTCATGCTTCTGGCGCTGCAGGTCGTCGATCGTATCTTTGTCACTCTTCAGGTAGCCGCAGGAGTACGTCATCGACGGTCCCAGGAACGTTCGGTAGAACTCATTGCCGAGGTCATAATGAAACGACGCGTTCTTGCGACTGCGCCCCTTCGTGAGCGGGAGCGTGCGCAGGTAGAAGAGAGCCGTCCTAAGCATCTGTCCGCGCGACATCCGGATCTTTTTCCCCAGACGATTCAGAAGCAGGATCCCGATGAAGTCCGTGATGCCGCCCCCGCGGATGTTCCACTCGTTTTCCATGTAGGACTCGCCGAGCCCGAGCGATGGGTTCTGAAACACGCGTTCGTAGAACGCCGGCGACTCGATGACGAGCTCCGCTTTCGGCAGGCTGCCTGCCTTGCCAAACATTTGCCGCAGGCCTCCCGGGTGCTCGACCGTCAGTTCCCCCTGATCGATATGTTTCAACACAGACTCCAGTGCGCGGATGTATTTGGTTTCGTTTTGAGTCATGTTCGGTCATTGTACCTCTCGTCTGGTCGAGCTGCCATGATTTCGGCGAGAAAAAGAAACCAGGGAGACCAATGGGACCAAGGAAACCGATGAGACCAACGATAAAAAATACATCCTTGGTTTCCTCCTCGGAAACTCCATTGCTCCCACCCGCGTGCGGACTACAATAATTCCCATGCGTCTCTTCGCCCTCGAGACCGACATCGACAAGCTTAAGCGTCCGTTCCTCTCGGCCGATGAACAGGAAATCATGACCGTGTACTTCCACGGCTTTCGGTTCTTCATCGCGTTCACGGCAAATATCCTCTGGACGCTCTTCCTCGTCGGCGTGCTGATCGTACTCGGGTACGCGCGTATCCCGCCGCTGTGGCTCACGACATCGGGCTCTGTCATCTGGTTCTTCTTCATCTTCATCCCGATCGTGAAGGCGTTTCTTGACTGGCGCTACGACTTCATCCTCGTCACCTCCGACAAAGTGATCGTGGTCGATCAGTCCTCGTTCTTCCATCAGAAGATCACGCCAATGAACCTCGAGAACTTCGCGAGCGTCAGCACGGAAACGCAATTTTGGAATTTATTCCCGTTTGGCATGCTGCGCTTCAACCTGAAAGAGGGGACGGGAGAGGGCGTGGATCTGCCGTACATCCCGCATGTCCATCACGTCGCGTCGAAGATCTCCGATGCGATCACTATCTTTCAGAGGCGGAAGGATTTGAGAAGATACGGATCGGGACAGGAAGGATGACCCTCCTTCGTCCTCCCGCATGTGCGGGACGGGACTTCGGACGGGCGGGCAGGCAAAGAAGACAAGGAAGACAAAGACAATCAAGAGCACACGAGGATTCGTTGTCGTCGTTGCCATCTTTGTCGTCTTATACCATTGACGTCGGCGTATCATGACACCCGTCCTTCCCCACTTTTCTATGATGAACATGATCAGCTCGCCGGGCGTGTCCGCTTTCGTGTGGTTGTGGATCATCCACTCCATTGCGGTCTTCCTCTCCGGCGTCGGATTGCTGCTCCTCTTCGTCTGGGCGATCAAAACATTCACGCATCATCAATTGAAGAGCTGGGGGCTCTCGCTGCTGATCAGCGGCATTCTCCTCTGCCTCTTCACGGTCGTCATGAAAGGAGGGCCGTGGATCGGCGGAGGGTACGGCTATGGCAGAATGATGCGGGGCAATAACATGGTGATCAAGAGAGATATGATGGAGCAACTCAGGGATCGGATGATGGACTACAATCCGCGGTCGAATGCTGCGGAGTTCGAGGACATGCGTGAGATGATGGAGGACATCATGGATGATCAGGATGGTCGCGGGATGATGCGCTAAACTCTGTCCATGATCGTTTCTCCCCAGCGAGGCATTCTCTTCCTCGAAGTGGATGCGGAAGATCGCCCTCTCGTGCTCGAGCGCTTTCCCGAGGCCCAGATTCTCGATCGTCCTCTGGACGGTGATGCCATCCTGAAAGAAGCCAATAAGGCGGAGATCATTTCCTGCTTCGTCCAGAGTTCGTTCGACGCACAAACCTTGAAAAAGCTTCCACAACTGAAACTGCTCTGCACGCGGTCGGTGGGCTACGATCACATCGACCTTGAGGCTGCGAAGAAACAGCGTATCACCGTGTGTAATGTTCCAGACTACGGTTCGTACGTCATTGCGGAGCATGTGTTCGCGTTGTTGCTTGGAACCCTGCGCCACGTCGAAGAAGGGGACAAGCGCGTGGAAGGAGGCACGTTCGATTACCATGGCCTCCGAGGGGTTGCCCTCTTCGGGAAGACGATGGGCATCGTGGGCACGGGCCGCATCGGGAGGCATGTGGCGAAGATCGCCTGCGGCTTCGGGATGAACATCCTTGCCGTCGATCAGTGCCGCACGAAAGAACTCGAGGAAAAGTTCGGGGTGCGGTATGTTTCGATGGAAGAGCTGCTTTCTGGAAGCGACGTTGTGACGCTCCATTTGCCCGCGACGAACGAGACGGAGCACATGCTGGATCGGAAAGCGTTCAAGAACATGAAACAGGGCGTCGTTCTCGTGAATACGGCCCGCGGCACCTTGATCGACTCACAAGCATTGCTTGCGGCATTGAACGATGGAACGGTGGCTCACGCGCTCCTGGACGTGCTGGAACACGAGAAGAATTTTGAGGAAGATCGCGCGCTCATCGATCATCCGAACGTGGTGACCACTCCTCATATCGCCTTTTTTGCGGATAGCAGCATGCGCAACATGTATTTGGACGCGTTCCAATCAATCAATGAATTCTTGTCCGGAAAAGAGCCCGTGCACATTATCAAGGCGCCTGCCGTCGTTTGTGATCTGCCACGCATAAAAAAATACACGTAAAGCAGATCGTCATTACATTTCGCAGGGGCTTCGTTTACGTGGTGTACAATCCAGACGATGCTGAATCTTTTTGCGTCTCCGGCCATGGCTGCAGCCATGGCGATGGTACTCGCTCTCGAATTCTTGTCCGTGGGATTTATGTTCTTGTTGGTCCTGATATTCCGACGGAGCATGTACAGAGAACAGTCGTTCCTACGTTCGTTTACGGCGCACATTCCACCGCATCTGCTGCAGGAACGGATCACGCAATCGTTGCTTCTCTGGATCTACATCATCCTCACCCTGACCATCACATTCGTGACGTGCGGGCTCTTCACCTTCCAGCCACACGTATTGTAACCATGCATCATCAATCTGACGAGCGGCTCGTTCGTGTCATGAAGGAACATTGGATGAAGTACGTTCCCTCGGTCATCATCTACATCCTCCTGACCGGCATCAGCGTGCTGCTGTTCTTCTTCGCGGGAATGGGTGTGCACCATTACATGTGGCTCTCCCACAGCACTTTCCTTATCGCGCTCACTCTCCTCTGCGTGAGCCATCACTGGTTCTTCTGGACGCTCCTGAACGAAGATTTGGGCTTGATCATCATCACCGATCGTCGAGTGATCTTCATGGAGATACGTTTGCTTTCACAGGATCATATCTATGAAATTTCTTTTGAAAAGATGCGCATGGTGCATGCGCGTAAGCAAGGACTGTTTCAAAATATCTTCCGTTACGGAACGGTCTGGTCGGAGGGAGGGTTGAACATTCCGCTCGTTCCGCATCCTAACAGCGTCGTTCGAGACATCGAACGGGCGATGGGCATGAAATAATATGACGCATCCACGACCCACGCAGGCAGCCATGCGGGCACACCTCGAACAAGAGGCCCACGGCCACGGCATCGGCGCGTTCGTCCAGGATATGGTCTACGGCGGGAATGACGGCATCGTGACGACGTTCGCAGTCGTCGCGGGAACCGTCGGAGCAGACTTTCCCTTCACGGTCATCATCGTGCTCGGGCTCGCGAACTTGCTCGCGGACGGCGTATCCATGGCGACCGGCGCGTACCTTTCGACGAAGTCGGAGCGGGACCAGTACGAGCGTCTCTGGAAGGAGGAGAGCCGTGAGATCGCCGATCATCCGGCCTTGGAGAAGGAGGAAGTCCGCTCGGCGTACGCCGCGAAAGGGTTCTCGGGAAAAGATCTCGATCGTGCGGTGGAAGTCATCACGGCGGATCGCTCCGTGTGGGTGGAGACGATGATGGTGGAGGAGCATGGACTCACGAAGGAGCGCTCCTCTCGTCCGGCGGCCCACGGCATCGTCACCTTCTTCTCGTTCGTGTTCTTCGGGGCGATTCCGCTCCTGCCCTACCTGCTCCAAATCGACGACCGGTTCCTCATCGCGATCGTTGGAGCGCTGACCGCCATGGCGGTGCTCGGCGTTTCCCGCAGCTACATTACCCGTGAACGGATCTTCCGAGGAATTGTTGAAGTCGTGGGAGTTGGCGCCGCCAGTGCCACCGTCGCGTACGGGGTCGGTCTGTTCCTACGTGGCTGGATCGCTTTCTAGTACGCCTTCGCAAACAATGCCCACTCTTTGGCTGTCTCTCCGGAAAGCATGTCCTTCTTCCCCTTTGCGTGCTTGGCGTCCCCGAGCAGGCGAATCGTCGCTTTCGTTTTATCCTTGATGGCATTCGCGGTCTTCATGGTGCCATCCCACGGCGCCCAGACGAACCCTCCTTCCCCGTCGATATGTTTTTGGAGGTCTTTCATCGTGTCCGCTTCGTACGTGTGGTCGTCCATGTACTTCTTCGCTTGGGCGTAGAGAGATTCTTGGATGTTCTGGAGTACTGTCTGCAGGAAGAAGGTCTCGCACGTCGCCATCGGCAAGCTCTCCTTCGCTCCCGTATCGCGGCGGCACGTCATCACCGCTTTCTTCTCGAGGTCTTTGGGGCCGATCTCGATCCTGAGCGGCACGCCTTTCACCTCCCACTCGTTGAACTTGAAGCCCGGCGACTTCTCGTCGCGGTCATCGATGCGCACGCGCAGCTCGGAACCGATCTGCTCCTTAAGCTTCGTGCAGGCATCCTGCACGGCTTTGCGCTCTGCATCGGTCTTGTAGATCGGCACAATGACGATCTGGATCGGCGCGAGGGAAGGGGGCAGCCGCAGCCCTTTCTCGTCGCCGTGCACGACGATCACGGTTCCGATGAGGCGCGTCGAAACCCCCCAGCTCGTGATCCACGGCCGCTGCGACTTGCCTGCTTCGTCGAGGAACGAGAGGTCGTAGGCCTCGGAGAACCCTTGGCCGAGGTTGTGGGACGTACCCGCTTGGATCGCCTTGCCGTCCTTCGCGAGCGCTTCCGTCGTGAGCGTGTAGAGCGCGCCCGCAAACTTGTCGTGGTCGGGCTTGCGTCCCTGCAGCACGGGGAGCGCGAGGAACTCCCGGTCGAAATCGACGTACATCTGCAGCGCCGCTTCCGCCATCTCATCCGCTTCGGCCTTCGTCGCGTGCGCGGTGTGTCCTTCCTGCCAGAGGAATTCCAACGTCCGGAGGAACGGGCGCGTGCGCATCTCCCACCGGACGATGTTCGCCCACTGGTTGATCTTCAGCGGCAGATCCCTGTGGCTTTGGATCCACTTCGCGAACGTCGCATAGATGATGGTCTCGCTCGTCGGGCGGACGTAGAGTTTCTCCGTGAGCTCCTTGCCGCCGCCGTGCGTCACGACCGCGCACTCCGGTGCAAATCCCTTCACGTGCGCCTGCTCCTTCGCCATCACGGACTCCGGGATGAAGAGCGGGAAGTACGCGTTCTGGACCCCAAGCGCCTTGATGCGACTGTCCATGTCGCGCTGCATCGCTTCCCAAAGGGCGTACCCGTATGGCTTGAAGATGATGCAGCCCTTCACGATCGCATGTTCCGCGAGGCCCGCCTCCGCGATCACGTCCAAGTACCACTGCGGGAAATCTGTTTTTGGGTCGGCGAGGCGGGGCATGGGGATATGCTAGCAACGCGGGATGACGTTGTCATTGCTTCCAAATCGGTCGGAGACAGGTTATTGGTTGATTAGTTTTTGGTTTTTCGTTCACATACTCAAGCTTGCCGTGAGCATAACCAAAAACTAAAAACCAAAAACCAATCAACGGTCCTTCAGGACCACCCTCCATATACTGCTTCCTCCCTCCGTCTCGTACCCTCGCACCGTGTGGATGATGTGGCTGTGCGCAGGGATGTGGTCTTCCTCCGTGCCCGGCGGGAGCCGGGGGCAGACGCCGTGGTCGGTAATGGAGAGGGGATACGTTCCCGTGTAGATGTAGCCATCCGGACCGACGGTCCAATCCACCGTCATCTCCATGTGCGCCACGTGATCATTGGCATTGAGCGTGCCATTGCCGTCGAAGCGCAGCGCGCGGATCCACCCCGCGCAGAAATCTCCGTAGAGGATCTTGTCCGTGAGCTGCCCGTGGTAGCGATCGACGGGCGGATCATGATACTCCACGCCCACCCAGCCCGTGCGGTGCTCCGTGAACGCGCCGAATGGATCTTCTTTCCGAAATGCTTCCTTCAAGTGGTGCCCCCAGGAGAGAATCGGTTGGGTAAATCCGGTGCAATTTCCGCGACAGGGTCCTTCGTGGAGGGGCCAACCGAAGTTCTGCCCCGGCGCGGTGACGACATTGAGCTCCTCGAAGATGTTCGCGCCGACGTCCCCGACGACATACCATCCTTTGCTGTCGCGGATTCCCCGCCACGGCATCCGAAAGCCGTACGCATACGTTACGGGACTCTTGCCCGATCCTTCCTCGAAGGGATTTCCTTCCGCGGGCAGGTATCCTCCCGCATTCGGATCGCGATTGGGCATCACCCGCAGGAGGGCTCCCAGGTTCTGTGCGGCTCCCTGCACGGCACTCGATACATCTTTTTCCCCGGTGAAGATCCAGAGCGTGCCGTCCGGGTCGAAGCCGATGGATCCGACCGCGTGGAGCGAGTACACGGCCTCCGGCGTGCCGAAGGAAATGATTTCCCGGGCGGATGCGGGAATCGCGGCATAATTGCCCGGGTCAAAGGTGATGCGCGTGACCGCAGTAAACTGGGGACTGACACAGTGCGCGAAGTAGACATACTGATTATTCTCAAAATCCGGGTCCACCGCGATCGAGAGGAGTCCGCAGTCGTGCTTGTGATGCACGGGCAGCGAAAAGCCGCCGAGCTTCTTTGCGCGATTTCCCTCCAAGCGGTAGTGAAGGACCGTGCCGTCTTGGAGGATTGCGAGGAATTCGGAGCCTCCCCCCTTGGGGGGCAGAAACCGAAAACCGGTGAGGAACATGAGCGATCCCTCCACATCGATCTCCTCGAACGTGAGGATGGCGTTTTCGGACGCGGGCAGGGGGTCGCCTGCGCGGCTCTGGATGGAGATGGAACACGCAGCGAGGAAAAAAGCCGAGACAAGGACGGCATAGCGCATGGGGGATAGGGTATCGGTGAATCGATGAGTCTTCAAAACGTTTTTGGTTCTTCGTTCGAAGAATCCGCATTGTCACTACACTGAAAAAACGAATAAACCAATAAACGAATAAACGAGTCCGCGATCGCATGTGGAGCTTGCTATACTCCCGCAATGATCCGATTCTGGACGTGGTACGAGCGCAACGAGCGGCTGTATCTGATCCTGGCGACGGCGCTCTTCGCGCTGCAACTGATCCACCTCTATTGGCTGACGACGGATGTCGCGCTCTTCCGGTTGCTTGGGGAGAGCTTTTTCCAGCCGTCCCGCGCGTGGGAGCTCCTCATCATTGCCGTGGATTACACGGAGATTCCCGCGCTCATCTCCACGTCTCTCATCTACGTGCATGATTTCCAGAAAGGAAAAAAGCTGCGCAGCATCCTCTTCCTGCTCTTCCTGAACTCTCAGTGGCTGCATATCTTCTGGATCACCGATGAGTTCGTCGTCGCGCACATCACGAGCGACATGCCAGATACCGTGCTTCCGCACTGGCTCGCGTGGGTGGCCATCTTGATTGACTACCTGGAGCTGCCGGTTATCGTCGATACCATGCGCCGTGTGATCTACGCGCTCCGGACGAAGAACACGAAGGTGTTGCTGCGAGAGTTCGGGCGAGAATCATTGTGGAGGAGATAAACAGACGCAGCAGAAACAAGACGCAAGAAACGAGAAACAAAACGACGATGTGTCTTGCGTCTTGCAGCTTGTTTTTTATCGCTCAACTCAGCCAGATGCCGACCAACGTCACGGCTGCGCCAAAAACAATGCCACCCAGGACCTCCAGGAACGAGTGGCCCAGGTTCACCGAGAGCTTCTGCCATTTCTGCAAACGATTGAGCAGCTCCGCCTGGCGGCCGACCTCGCGCCGCACGCCCATCGCGTCGTACCAGACGATGGCCGCGAAGCAGAATGCGATCGCAAACTCCACGGACTCGATCCCTCGCTTGTGTTCGACGATCATGAGGAGCGATGTGACGAACGCACTGTGACTGCTGGGCATGCCGCCACTGCGAAAGAGGCGCTCGTGCCAGTTTCCGGTCCGGATTCCTTCTACGGCAATCTTCACGAGCTCGCTCAAAACCAGCACGAAGAGGGGAATGAGGAAGAGGTAGGCTCGCAAGTACTCGTGGAGGAGCATGGCCTGTATTTTATCTGCACTTCAGGACTTTGCGAGCTCTTTGAATAGTCCTTCGACGGAGAGCAAGTCCGTACGATCTCGATAGAGCGAAATGTTTGGATTCTTGGCAATTCCTCGATTGTAGAATTCCATGGGTTCCCGCTGCAGTGCCGCGGCCAGACGGGCGAGTCCCTTGTCGTACTGTTCGACGGTGATGTCATCCTCTTGAAGGAGAGCGACACCGATATCGTCCAAACGGTCTCTCAATTCCTCATAGACTTCGTATCGCGCGAGATCCATCTCGTATCCGTCTGCGATGCCAGGATAATCGGTTGCTTGAAGCTTCGCTTCCATGCGTTGCAACGGTCCTTGCATGTCACTCAGCAGCATGGCCACCAATTGTTCCAACGCTTGACCTGTTTCCCCGAGCTCGAGTGCCACATTGATCTGCAGCACTTTGGCTGCTTGTTCCACGTTGCTCTTGTAATCCTGAAGGAGTTTCCCGCGTTCAAGTTGCTTGTCATCCTTCTTCGGTGGCAAGTCGGCGTAGATAGCGAGATCAAACTTTTCCGTTTTGCCATCGGCATCCATTCGTCGGTCGATGACCATCGATTCGCCCTTCTCCTGTAATTTTCTGGATACTGCAATGAGCTCCGCATGACGCAGAGCCGATCGGAATACATCCATGTTCACCGTGTCGAACTGCCCTTGCGTCATCCATCCGATGTACTGGATCTGATCCATGACGAGCTGGTCGTACCGATTTTTGAATTGTTGGGGAGTTTCGTCCGGAAGGGCAAGTGGCTTCGTCGTCTTCACCACGTATGCACGACAGAGCTTGTATCGTGTCCCGGCATTTTCATTTTCCAGAGCCTTGAAGTTTTCCTCTTCCGCTTTTCTAAATTCATTGCGCGAATAGGTCGCTTTGCGCCAGAGCCATTCTGCCTGTGTCCCGTATACGATCTTCTGTCCGAATTGATCGAACGTTTTTTCCTGCGAACCCGGTTTCAACTCCATCAGTTTCGCGAGGAGCGCATCCGGAGATTTTTTTGCCCAATCTGCCTCCTCCTTCAGCCATCCCCCCGAGGCTTCCTCGAGTTTCTCGTAGTACCAATATGCGACGTAGACCTCTGCGGAGATAGCGCCGACAGCGAGAGTGGCTCCAGAAGTTACTCCTGTCGCGACCATGGTGCCGATGGTGCCGCCACCAAGCGCCACTTGGGATGCAGATTTGAAATCGCGCATGGCATAAAGCTCTTTTAGAGACTCGTTGTCTGTTCCTTCGATACGCGCCCTGTTCATGACGAGCTCGGCCGCGCCCAAGGCAATATCAAAGGAGCCGGCTGCCGGTCCCAGTGAGCGTCCTGCAAACTTCGCGACGGTTGCCAGTCGCATCATGTATTGAAGGCCGCGCATGCCTCCCGTTCGGATCGCATTGATGAGCATCTGCAACGCTGGTTTGCACGCATTGAATGCATCCGCCATCCACTGCGGCATGCTGCGGAGCATTCCGGGGATCTCCGGCGCGACATTTTTCACCGCTCCGAGTACTTCCTGCGTCAGGCGGGTGACGCCGGTGGCATTACTGATAATACGGCCACCTTCAACAGTCATTTTTGCGACATTGTAGGGGGCGATGACGGGATATTTACCCATCCACAGAGGAAGTCTCGTGTACCATCGATGATGTTGAATGGCGGCGAGGATGCTTTTTTCTGTTCTGAGGGATTGAATGATGCTGGCAATTTCATGGGGGAGAGCGCCCGAAAGTGTTCGCAGCTCTTTTTCCATTTTTGACAGCTCAGCGAGGTTTCTTGTTGGGCTCTTCAAAAAGTTATGGAGAATATCCAAGCCCTGCTGCCCCATTCCTTCTGTAACTATTTTAGCGCGTAACTCGCTGATAAGTGTGCCGGCTCTCTTTTGAATCTCTGCGAGAGCCTGTATTTTTGTCAGCTGCTTTCTGAACGTATTAATTTCTCCGGCTGCACTGAGAGATTTTGCAAAATTTTCTGGCAATGTTGCACGTTCATACCAAAATTTCACTCCACCAGTCGTTACAAGCAGCGCCAACACAGACGCTGGGATGAATTTATCTGGATTTTCAACTGCCCAATCGAATCCTTCCTGCGCCGTTCCCTTGATAGCCCCCGCTGTGTTACGAATTCCTTCCGTCGCAACATCCCACACTTTTCCTCCAACCGTTGTGACGATCGTTTCTCCCGCCTGTTGAGCCTCTTGCACCACAGCTTCCACCTTTTCGGGGTTTAACTTGTAATACTCTTCTAGCAATTTTCGCACGCCCTCCTTGCCAAGACGTTCTGCGATACGAAATTTTGTCTCCGGGAACCAGTCGCGTGCTTCTTCGGATGAGACGAAGCGCAGGACCTCCAGCTGCATCATGACGAGACCGATCGGGTTGCCGCTCTGGAGCATCTTGCCATAGAACGCGAGTCGAACCGCCTGTGCCAGAGGCATTTTTTCAAGGAGGTAGCGGTTTACGGTCTCTCTATTCACCGCTTCGTCCTCTGAAAAGCGGTCATTGGGGAAAAGTCCGTGGAAGAATGGCAAAATATTCGGAGGATTGTCGCGTATGTGTTCGCAGAGATGGTAGAGCACCTCTTCCGCCGGTTTTGCTGTACCTGATGTCATGTGATTTTTTGTTTCTGCATTATTCAAATAACCAAAAGCTGTTCCGGAATAGGTCAGTGAGATGACATCAGCCAAGCTGACATTCTCAAACTGCGATCGTCCCTTTTTGGTTTTATCGATCACTTTTTGCAGCTCCGCTTTCACAATGGGATCCTGAGTCATCAGGAACTGTTGCTCGATGTTCTTCCACGGTTCCTCGCTCAAAAACTTCTCACCGTGCAGTTTCGCCTGTTCCAGAATACTTCCAAGCGTCGAGTAGGCTCCGCCTGCTTCTTGCATGAAGCGCTCCAGAGTTTCCTCTTCCAGATTTTGCTTCGCGTCCGGACTTCGCTTGTACATCTTCTCCAAATTACTGCGTCTCTGGTGGAAGAATCGCACGACGGCTTCCCCCGCGACTAAGTAACTCCGCTGTACTTTGGGATCCGTTGCTTTTTCGTGGAGAGAGAAGAGCCGCGAGAGCGCGTTCTGGTTCACGATGTCGCCATGCATGCAGCGATAGAGATCGCCGAGCGTCGTCTTCTTGCCGATCATGTCGAAGAGCACATCGGTCACGTATTTGCGTTCCGCCTTGGAGTTTCCCGCAAGAGCGACGATGACAGGCGGAAGCATCATGAGTGAGGCGGGCAGCTTTGCTTTCTCCAATTCTTCCTGAGCCCTCTTTGCTGCCCGATTGGCAGGGGTTTGAGGCACTTCTTGTTCTTTCTTTTCCGCCATTTTCTTCTCGTACATTTCCTGCAGCTTCCGGAGGCCCGCGATCTCTTTCTCGTACGCTTTCTTCTTCCACGCATCCGTCTCGAGCGCCAGTTTTTGCCGCAGGTCTTCGACGCGAGAGGCGATCGACTGGAGATCCTTGTATTTTTCGGCGAGTTTCCAAATACCAAAGCCGATTCCCGTCAGCACCGCGCCCGTGAGAACCCACTTGAGGAAAGACCAGGAACTGGAAGCCGCTTCCTTGGTCACCTCTTTCGTTTTCTGCGCGCCCGCCCGCAGCTTCGAGAGTCCCCATAATGTAAATCCGACGAGAGCGCCGACGCCAGCCACTTTCAAGACGTCACGCACAGTTTCGTTCTTGATGAACGATAGGGTGTTGTCCTTTGCGACTGTCACCCCCTGCTTCATGACGTCTACACTCTGTCTGACAGCAGAGGATGTCACATCGACGGCAGTGTCCAAGTGCTGTTTTGCTTGATCGACGAGTCCTACGGGTGTTTCTGGCCGAATCTTCGTACGAAGTCTTTCGATGTTCGCTTTGGTGCCTGCAATCGTTTGATTCTCTGCCATTGCACGAAGATTTCTGTCGATCTCCTGACGCTCAATGTCGGGAAGCGTGTTTACGTTCTGCCCGAATTCCTGGAAGAATGCTTCCTGGGCCTTCGGATCAATTCTCTGAATCAGCGTGGCCAGCTGACGCCCCGTTTCCTGCCGCTGCTCCGGACTTTGTTTTGATTTCTCGGCCTGCAGGATGGTCATCGCTTCTCGCACTTCGGGCGACGGTCGCAGGTAAGCGAGGCGACGTTCACCAACATGGAAAGGATTGAACCTATGAGGATGAGAGAGGATGAACATGTTTAGTGAGGATTACTAAAAAGAGCGTTGCCAAACCTCTTGGCAAATCCTGCTGTGCGATTGAGAACAGTCGCACCTGCTGCACCCGCTACATCCGCAACGTCGAAGATGCCGTTGATGCCATCCACCGTGTGCGCACGAATAGCTTCGATCCGATTGTGCCGGCCGAAATGTTCCGGTGAGGATGTGGGTGTGAGGGGCATGGCCTTATGAAAGGAAGCGCACAAGATCGGCGCCGGTATCGTTGCCCTGTTCATCTTTGATCATTTTGGGTTCCTGCGACGTTGCAAGGTGTTCCAAAAATTCACCGACCTTAGAGGCATTGAGAGATGATTTTTTTGTTTCCGCGAAGATCCAACCACTTCCCGTCACTTCCATTGCTAATTTTTCGCCTGTCCATTCAAGTGCATCGATGGTGATTTTCTTCCCTGCTGCCTTACCCCGTTTCCCAACGATTGTCCACGTTTTTCCGTTCACGATGATTTTTGCTTTATCTCCATGTGTCTCTATACGATAGGGTTTTCCATTGAAATTAAAGCTAAATATTCCGCTCAAGAGATCCATGGCAGGCGGGAGATCTTGAGGTTTCTCCGGGGACGCCGCGGGAGGAGGATTCTCGCCTGGCTTGTTTTGCCCCGCTGTGGCCGGAGCTTTTGGCTGCGGTTTGGGCGCTTCCTGTTTCATGCCATTGACCATCGTGTCAGCCAGAGGAACAAGTTCTTCGACGATCAGGTTCGTACGACCGCTTTGATTTTTGATAAATTCAGCGACGAGATCGTTGTAAAAATCCTGCGATTCGTAGCCGGGCCGTTTCGCCTTCGCTTGCTTCGCATATCCTGTCAGCTTCTCGATCGCAGCGCTGTCGATACTCGGGTCTGCCGGATTGAAGAGCGGCTGGAGCCCGGCATTTTTCAGTGCAGAGCAGAGCATCAGCGTATCCATTCCCAGGAACCCCGCGGCCATCGAGACGTAGCTTTCAATACTCTCTTTGAAGAAGGGAATTTTGATTTTCTTCAGTTGATTGACGATCGGAGCCAAGTAATAGGATAGCTGATTCTGGAAATAACTCAGCTTTGTGATGAAAGTTTCAAACATTCCCGTAAATCGATCCAAAGTACCCACGACCAGTCCTGCGGTGGGTCCTGCAACGGTCGAAGCTGTCGCTTCCACTCCAGCTTTCAACGCGGTACCTGCCGCAGTTCCATTCATGCGATTTTCAATGTTCGAAAGCTGTTGTGCTTGGGTTTTCTTTTCCACCTTTTCACGCTGTCTTCGCGCGTCCGCTTCCACTCGCTCGCGTTCAGCCTCAGCAGGGGGTTTCCGTTGTTCCTGTGGTGCAACAGATGGCCTTGCGGGAGTGATGTTCGGAGCCTCTGGCGGGGTTTTGTCCGGGGGGGGCATTGCGAATCAATAAATCTATGTATTTTAGCATAGATACGCCATTTTTACAACGTTCGGAGCGGGTGCGATTTATGCTAGGATACGCCATTCCATTCCTCTCTTTTTCACATGAATGTCCAACACTTTGAGAAGGGACTGCACTATTCGGACCGCGAGTTTTTGCTTCTGGCGAAGAAAATCGGGCGGCTTGCCACGTACTGCGAGCGTCTCAAGGATGAAGCGTCGTGGATCCGCATCGATGCGGATCGCCGCCCCACCGAAAAAGCACAAGATCGAATAAAAGTGACGATCACCGTGGAACTTCCGAAGGCGGCATTTCGGGTGGAATCGCGCCGATCCACGGCTTTGCGAGCTATCGATCGCTGCATCGAAAAACTCGAACCCCAAATCAAGCGGTACAAAGAGATGCACACGGGCAAAGGGAGAGCGAGAACGCATTACATGCGAGCGAGGAAAAAGCGCGCCGCATAAGTGCAAAGTGCTGTATAATGCCGCGTATGCAGAAAACGATCGCCGCGATCGGTCTCGCGTTCCTCATGCCTCTGCTCGTCTCCGCACAGGAGGCCGACGATCTTCCCGAAGCGGATGTCGTGGAGGAGTCGGGCGCCATCCGCGCCGTCATTCGGGGCCCGGAAGATATCGCCGTCGGCCGCACCATCATTTTGGATGCCTCAGCCAGCCGCATCGTCGGCGAGAACGTGCAGTACCGGTGGTACGTGGGGAGTTCCTTCCAGCCGATCAGCCGCACATTGGAGGCCGTCTACACGCCCGAACAGCCCGGAGCGCTCATCTTTCGCCTGGTCATCCACTCGACGATCGACGGGCAAGTTCAGGAGTCCGAGACGGAACACCAGGTCATCGTATTTGATCGCAAGATCGTCCTCATCGCCGATCCGGCGATCCCGAAAGACAAGCTGGAGCTCCACGCGAAGTCGGCGGATGCCGCGGGCGTGTACCTGAAAGTCCTGCAGCCACAGGCGGAGACGACGCCGCTCGGGACGGAAGAGGCGCTCTTCAACCTGCTCTCGGAACGCACGACCGCGCTCGTGGATGCGGAGGCAACCATCATCTGGACGGATGGCATCGCGGGGCTTCAGGCGCTCATGCGATCCGCCGAGGGCAATCCCGAGCGCCTCACGTCCATTCAGAATCAGTCGATCATGCTCATCACCGAGCAGAGCCTGCAGACCCTCGCGCGCACGGCTCGCGGACCGTTCTCCATCCTCCGCCCCCGGCAGATCCTCGTCACGCGTCCGGAAGCCATCCATCCGCTTCTGACAGCGGAAAACATGGAGACGTTCCTGCAGGAGTTGATCCAGCGCGACATCGGCCACCTCATCGTCGATGCGACGACTGCGGGCGTTCGCCCGTGGAACCTGCTCTCCTCGCTTGTGAACTACATGCTCACGCACGGCGTCTCCAGCCAGACCGTCATCCTCCTTCTCGTGCTCCCGATCATCGCGACGATCCTCGCGTTCATGAAACAGGTGATCGGCATCACGACCTTCGGGCTCTTCGCCCCGTCCATCGTGGTGCTCAGCTTCCTCGTGCTCGGGTGGTGGGTCGGCGTCATCTTCCTGCTCTTCATCCTCTCGACGGGGTATGTGACGCGCATGTTCATGCGCCGGTGGCGCCTCCTCTATATACCCAAGGTCGCGATCATCCTGACCGTCGTCAGTATCACGCTCCTCCTGTTGCTCGGCCTCGGCGCGTTCTACGGCATCGCGTTCAACCGCGACACGGTGTTCGTGCTGCTCATCATGTCTACCCTCGCGGAGAGCTTCTTGAACTTGAAAACGGAGGAAGGGTGGTACACGGCGGTGCTGGAAGTGGGGGAGACGATCCTCGTCGCGCTCCTCTGCGTGTTCATCATCCAGTGGCCGTCATTCCAATCGATGCTGCTCGCGTATCCGGAGCTGATCCTCCTCACGATCGTCGCAAACGTCTTCCTCGGACGGTGGACGGGACTGCGGATCGTGGAATATTTCCGATTTAGAGAAGTGTTCCGCCATCTTCAGGAGGAGGAATGATTTTTGAATTGTTGAATTGTTACATTGGTGCATTGTTCGCAAGCGATTACCAAACTTTATGACATCGATCCTCACAACAGGCTTAGCTAACAATGTAACACTGTAGCAATGTAATTTATGCTCCCATTTTTCTCATCACGCGGCGTCCTCGGATTGAATGCGCGCAATCTGCTCTACATCAAGCCGTTCAATCCCCGCAAAGCGGTCGCGTTCGCGGATGACAAACTGAAAACGAAGGCATTCCTCGCGGCGCGCGGCATTCCGGTTGCGAAAATCTACGCGAAGATCGAGACCCGGGCACAGCTTCAGGCGTTTGATTTCGCTGCACTCCCCGATGAGTGTGTCCTGAAGCCAAACTACGGTTTCGGCGGCGAGGGGATTTTGATCCTCAAAGGACGCAAGGACGGGGAGTTTCTGGTCCAGGGCAAGAAGCCGATCTCCGATCTCGAGCTCCGCGAGCACATCGAGGACATCCTCGACGGAAAATTTTCCATCAGCGGGCGAGCCGACACCGCCTTCTTCGAAAAAATCCTCGTCGCGGACCCCGCATTCGCGCCCTTTCGACCCACGGGACTGCCCGACATCCGCATCGTCGTCTTCAATCTCGTGCCGATCATGGCGATGATCCGCATTCCGACCGCGCAGAGCTCGGGCAAGGCCAATGTCCACCTCGGGGGCATTGGCATTGGCATCGATATTGCAAAAGGAGTCACCACCCACGCGACGCAGTACAACAAGATCCTCAAGGAGCTGCCGCACGGCGGTTCCCCCGCGGGCATCGCGATTCCCCGCTGGGAAGAGATGCTTCTTATTTCCTCGCGCATCCAGCAAATCACGAACATCGGCTACCTGGCGGTCGATCTGACCCTCGACGCCGACCAGGGCCCGGCGCTCCTGGAGGTCAATGCGCGCGCAGGACTGATGCTCCAGGTCGCGAATCTCGCGCCGCTTCGGTCGCGCCTCGAACGGGTGGAAGGATTGAAGGTCAGCTCACCGGAGAAAGCCGTGCGCATCGCGCAGGATCTTTTCGGCGAGAAAGTGCGTACGCGCAAAGAAGAGGAAGGCGGACAGAAGCCGCTCCTCGGCACGCGCGAAGTGATCGTCATCTCCGGTGCGGGCGTGACGATCTCCGTGCCGAGCATCATCGCTCCGTACGAAGAGCGTTCCGTTTTCTCACCCGATCTCGTGGAGGAATTGCGCAAAGCGAACGGGCTCGACGTGGAAGACGAAGAAGAGGGGACATACCGCGTGAAGTTTTCGCTCGCGGGCAAAAAGATCCAGACGCTTGTGCACGAGGGCACCGTTCCGGTTCCCTCCGCTCGCGCGCTCATCGGGCGCCGGGACCTCTCCGGGTTCCTCATCGATCCCGTGAAGGAGACGAAGCATTCGCTCGTCGGCCTTGCGGTGCGGGAAGATCTCCGCGCGGTCGATAACGTGCTCGCCATGGCCGACAGGGCGCTTCTGCCGCTGAAGCAATTGAAGCCCACGAACCTGCAGGAGGAGCGCCAGAAAGCGACGAGCGACCGCGCCTACAACCCCGTCTTCAGCTTCCCGCCGCTCCCCGAAAACATCGACGAGCTCGAACAGCGGCTCTCCGGCCTCGTGCCGGATGACACGCCGCTCGGGATCCTCTTCCAGAAGAAGAGGCGCGAACTCCTCACGCGCATCTCGCTCTTCCGTGCGCGTGGCAATGCCGTGCGGTTCACCGAAGCATCGCTCTCGCTCTACGGCTCTCCGAGCGCGGTCCTCCTCTCCCATGCCGCCGCAGTGCTGCGCTCACGGATCGCGTGCGACCTCCCCGCGAGCGAAGGAAAAGTCCTGGATGCGGCCGCCGCCTCCGTGCGCTTCGAGCAAGCACTGGAGCAGTACGGCCTCCACGAGTGGCAGGTGCAGGTGCGGCCCGGCGTCGTCTCCGACTGTACCGTGGGGCGCAAGCGCGTGTACCTGCGGCAATCCGCCACCTTCACCCAAGCGCGTCTGGAAGCGCTGATCGCGCATGAGATCGAGACGCACGCGCTGACGCAGGTCAATGGAGACCATCAGCCTTTTGAACTCCTGCACATCGGCACCGCGAACTACATGGATACGCAGGAAGGTCTCGCGATCTATAACCAAAACGCCGTGCTCTCGCCGCATCACGACAAGCGCTACGATCCCGCGAAGAACGTCCTCGCCGTGGCGTACGCGCTTGACCACTCCTTCGCGGATGTCCGCCGGTACCTGGAAGAAGGGCTCTCCTACGCTCCCGACGCGGCGCTCATGCGCGCGATCCGCCTCAAGCGCGGCATGGGCGACACGTCCGAGCCCGGAGCGTTCACGCGTGACATCGTCTACTTCCGCGGGTTCCGCGCGGTCGAACGCTTCGCGGAAGAAGGAGGGGATTTGAAACGTTTGTATGTGGGCAAAGTTGCGGTGGAGGATCTTCCTCTTATCGAGCAGATTCCGGGGTTGAAACAACCGCTCGTGCTGCCGGAGTTTTTGAGAATGGCGAAGAAAGGCAAATAGGACGAGGAAAATCAGAGTGGGCATACCTGCCCGCGGATCATAAAAAAATCATGAACAATAGAATCCGCGGGGTAGTAACCCCGCTCTGATTTTTCGTTGTGTCCTTGTGCTTCCTAAAGAGAATCCTCCCACTTCACCCGTTCCAACGTCGGCTGAGCGGTGATCCACGTCAGTCCCTGTGCGAAGACGAGCGGCTGCCCGTGCTTGTCCTCAAAGGTAAACCACTGATCGGTGGAGCGTTTTTTCCATCGCCCGTGCTGCACCGTGCCGCTGCGAAAGAGGAGCGCCTTGCCTTCGCCCGTGACCGAGATCTCCAACCGTCCGAAGGAACCGATATTCGTCACGGGGATTTCCAGGAGCAGCACGTTCTTCGGTTGTGCCCGACTGACGGTGAAGCCATTGGTTCGCTCGTAGGATTGCGTGAAGAAGTCATAGGCGTACGAAATATTATTGGTGATGTTGAGCAGATTGATCGAGATCTTGAGCGCCCCCGAGCCACTGGGAGCGGCTCCCACGTGGTACGGCGGCCACCGGAGCGTCTTTGCAGTCGCATTCGTCAGGAGGCTTTCGAGCCCCTTGTCGTCGATGAAGAGGTTATGCGGAGCGGCGATGCCGTCGTCGCGCATAAATTCCTTGTCATGCGCGAGACCATTGACCGCAAAGACGATGCCGATCTCTTGGACCCGGGCAAATGCCTCCGGACTGCCGCCCGCATGAATCTGCGGCGGACCCCACGGGAGGAACGCGTCGAGGAAGTACGGGCGCAGCGACCGGACGGGACCGATCAGTTTCGGGAGCTTCTTCAGATCGTAGAGGACGTTGAAGCGCGTGATGAACCCCTCCACGGGCATTTCGAAAATCATCAGCGCGTCCTCGAGTCCCTGATGGTAGGGGCGCGCACGTTCGTGATTTTCGATGATGACGGACACGAGAGATCGCTTGCGCCACGCACTGGGGATCAAGCTCAAACGCGAGAGAAATCCGCCCGGATTTTCGGCTTGGATGCCGGGAAGAGGGGTGTGCGCGGGCTCGGGGCCGAACGAGCGGTATGCGAGGACACTCGCGATGCCAATGCACGCGATAAGCAGCGCGATGAAGGGTCGTGAACGAAACATCATGCGGCTACGCGATGAGGGCGTGGGGATGGTCATTCTCAGAAGATTTTATAGCGGCGTAGCCCCGCATCTTCATTGAAGAAGATTCATCGAAGCGCCACTGAACGAAACAAAAATATTGCAGGTGGGAAGGTGCGGGGCGAAGCCGTATTACTTCTTCTCCTTGCCGGCAGCTTTGTCTTTCGCAGGGGCACCGGCCTCCGCAGTCGGCGCGGCACCTTCCTTCGGCGCTTCTCCTTCCGGCGTCGTACCCGCTGCCGCCGCCGCGGCTGCCGCTTCCTCCGGTGTCGGTGTCGGCGGTGCGATCTCCTCTTCCTTGCGCGGCTCTTGGACGGTCGCGAGCACCGTCTCGGGTCCTTCCATGACCGTCACGCCCTTCGGCAGCTTCAAAGCCGAGACTTTCACGGTGTCGTGGAACTCCGCGAGGCCGGAGACATCCACTGGGAGATCGTGGGGGAGATCGGCTGGCAGACAGCGCACGCGCACGTGATCGTGCGAAGCGACGAAGATGGCGCCGAGCTCCTTGACGGCGATCGGCTCGCCCTCGAAGCGAACAGGCACCGTCGTTTCGATCTCTTTCTTCATATCGACCGCGTAGAAATCGACGTGCGTCTCGCGGCCGGACACGGGATCAAACGTGATGTCCTTGATGAGGACCGGGATCCTCTTGCCCGCGACATCGAGCTCGATCAACGTGCTCTCGCCCGCCTTCACGAAGGCTTTGTGGAGCGGCATGATGGGGCACTCGATCTGCAGATTCTTCACTTCGCTGCCGTAGACGACGCACGGCACGGAGCCGGCCGCACGCAATGTGCGGGGCGTCAGCTTGTCTCTACGGGCCTGTGCGGAGAGTTTGACCATTTCCATCGGCAACCCAGGGTAAACGGAATTCGGTTATTGGTCAATGGAGTCGCCGGGAGTGACCGAGGGGACCGAAGAAGCCGAGGTTGCCGAGGTGTTCCGCACGTCGGTCCCCTCGGTCCCACCGGTCACTTCGGTACCCTCAACCCCTTCCACTTCCAGAAGTACCAGAGGGCGCTTTTGAGGTGAATGCGCACCGTTTTCTTGGTGAACAAGCTGAGGATGCCGCCTTCGCTGAGACGGCCTTTGCGGTCGCCTGCCACGACGTCCGGGAAGTACACCACCCGTTTCCCGGCTGTCCACGTTCGGCGGCACAGGTCCATGTCTTCGAAGAAGAGGAAAAAGTGCGGGTCGAAGCCCCCCAGCGCCTGAAAGAAATCCTTGCGGATGAGGAAGCACGCTCCCACGACCCAATCGACGTCTCGCGTGACGCTGGAGTCCGTCTCTTTTTCCAAATACCTGTCTACGCGCTCCGGGAAGAAGGTGATCAAAAATGTCCGCTTGATGAACACGTCCGGCATGCTCGGGAACTTTCGAAACGACGGGCGGATTGTCCCGTCCGGGTGCACGAGCTTCGGCGCGAGGATGCCGATTCCGGGGTCATTCTCCATCTTCGCGACCATCTTTTCGAGGCCGGTCGGCTCCAGCTGATTATCCGGGTTGATGATAAGGAAATATTTGCCCCGCGCACCGCGAATCCCGAGTTCATTGCCCTGTCCGTACCCGCGATTCATCGCCGACTCCACGATCTTCACCTTCGCATTTCCTTTGAATTGATTGCGGATCCATCCGATCGATTCATCGTCGCTGTGATTATCCACGACGATGATCTCTATGCGATCGGCGATGGTCTGCGCGAGCAGCGCGCGGATACAACCGAGGGTATCTCGCGGAGATCGGTAATTGAGAATGATGGCGGAGACACGTCGGTCGCGACCGACCGTGTCGGAGACGAGGGGCATCGTGAATATAGAATATAGTATGTTGAATGTTGGGCTTCCAACATTCCATATTCCACATTCAACATTCAATTAAATAAAGAGTGCAGCCAATGCCAAGGTCAGTGTCGAGAACAACTTAATCAAGACGTGCAAGCTCGGGCCCGCCGTGTCCTTGAACGGATCTCCGACCGTATCGCCCGTGACGGCGGCCTGGTGGGCCGGGCTGCGCTTGCCTCCGTGCGCGCCCATTTCGATGAACTTCTTCGCGTTGTCCCATGCGCCTCCGGAATTATTGAGGTAGCAGGCGACGAGCACGCCGACGATGGTGCCGACCATCAGGAGCCCCGCGACGGCTTCCGCGCCCAGCGTCACGCCGATGGCGATCGGCGCGGCGACGGCCAGCACTCCCGGGAGGATCATCTCATGCAGGGCGGACTTTGTGGCGATGTCTACGGCCGCTGCATAGTCCGGCTCTTCGGTGCCATCCATGATTCCCTTCTTCTCTTTGAATTGGCGGCGCACTTCTTCGACGATCACGCCGGCGGCCTTGCCGACCGCGCGGATGGTGAGCGAGGTGAAGAAGAAGACGACCATCGCGCCGAGGAACGCTCCGACGAAGACGTTTACGTCCGCGAGGTTCACGACGGTCAGGTCTACTTCTTCCATGTAGGCGGAGAAGAGAAGGAAGGCGGCGAGAGCCGCGGACCCCACGGCATATCCCTTCGTAAGCGCTTTCGTCGTGTTGCCCGCGGCATCCAGCTCATCGGTGACGCGACGCATCTCTTCCGGAGCCTTGCTCATCTCCACGATGCCACCCGCGTTATCCGTGATCGGTCCGAACATGTCCATCGAGAGGACGTAGCCGACGACGGCCAACATTCCCATGGTGGCGACGGCCGTGCCGTAGATGCCTCCGCCCTCCAGTCCCGTTTGGTCACCCAACCAGAATGCACCGAACAGAGCGGCGCACACCGCGAGCACGGAGAGGCCCGTGGATTCCATACCGATAGCGGTGCCGGAGATGATGTTCGTTGCGTGTCCGGTCTTGCTTGCGTTGGCGATCGCCTGCACCGGGCGGTGATTTTTGCCGGTGTAGTAATCCGTGATGTAGACGAATGCGACGGAGCAGAGCACGCCGACGAGACCAGCGAGAGCGAACATCCACCACGTTTGACCGCCATCCGCAGTCTGGGTGTTCAGCATGGTGTAGCAGGTTGCAAAGAGGGCAGCGGTCGTCAGGACCGCCGTCACCCAGAATCCGCGCGTCATCGCTTTCATCGGGGCTTCGCCATCCTTCGCCTTCACGCTGTAGACGCCGATGATGGCGGCGACGAGTCCGATGGAGCGCAGGATCAACGGGAAGAGGATTCCTTTGAGGCCGAAGACCGGGAAGAGCGCGACACCGAGGACCATCGCACCGATGTTTTCCGCGGAGATCGATTCAAAAAGATCCGCTCCGCGACCGGCGCAGTCTCCGACGTTATCTCCGACCAGGTCGGCGATAACGGCAGGGTTCCGTGGGTCATCTTCCGGGATGCCCGCTTCGATCTTTCCAACGAGATCCGCCCCCACGTCCGCTGCTTTCGTGTAGATGCCTCCGCCGAGCTGGGCGAAGAGCGCGACGAACGACGCGCCGAATCCGTACCCGACGATCAGCTCCGGAATGTCATCGATCGGCAAATCCAACACGAAACGGTAGAGCAGGTAGAGCCCGCTGATGCCGATGAGAGAGAGCGCCGTGATGACGATCGCCGACACCGCGCCTCCACGCAGAGCCATCTGCAGCGCCGCATTGAGTCCATTCTTCGCGACCCCCGCCGTCTTCAAGTTCGCTTTTGTCGCAACGATCATCGAGACGATGCCAGAAAGCGCGGAGAAGAGACACCCAAGCAAGAACGATCCGCCGATCTCAAACCCGTGTTCCCAGCTGCCCAACAGTCCGTAGACGACGATCATGCCGCCGCCGACCACGAGCGAGAGGACCGCGATGGTCTTGTACTGGCGACGCACGAAGGCGCGTGCACCCGTCGAGATGGCTTTCGCGACTTTCTGCATGGCAGGCGTGCCGTCACCGGCGTTCTTCACCTGATTCCAGAAGACCAAGCTGTAGAGGAGGCCCGCAATCGCGAGGACCGGGGCGAACAATTCGAGCGAGAGCGTACTCATACAAAAAAGAGGGGACGGATCAAAAAGTGCTGAGAGAGTACTCAAGGATGATGTTTTCGGCAAGGATGAGCTCTATAGCCCTTTTATCATTGTTTCCGCGATAGGACTCATTTTTTCAGCGAGTACATATTCAACAGTCTTCTTTTGGCGTCGATCGAGAATAATCCCGGCATTGCGAAGTAAACGAAGGTGCTGAGAAGTGGCCTGTATGCTGCATCCGAGTTCTTTCGCTATGTCCCCCACAATGGCTTTCCGATTCTTTTTGAGAAATGCCAGCAGACGAATCCTCCGCCATTGAGCGAGAGCTTTACATTGCTTTTCGAGGAATCGGATGTCGGCCATAGCGGATGAGAATACTCTCAGAATGATTTGCGCAAAAGATTGAGATAAGAGAGATAAGAAAATGCGCTATCGCCTTCGTCTCTCCGTTTCCAGGACAATTCCTACAAGCGCCAGATTCGGATCTGCCTGCAGCACTTTATAAATTCGCCGCCTATGTTCTTCGGTGGCCTTCATGCCTTTCGGGGAACGACCTTCTCGAATGGCTTCTTCTCGGGCCAAAGCATCGGCTGCTCGAGTGACGATCGCCCCCAGGGGATCCTGACGCTCTTCGATGGCTCCTTTTTTTCTCATGATGTCTGCGTTTCTCGATCATATCCCGTGATCTGCACGGTCTGCTGATCCGGATTTCATTCTTGCGGACTGGCATTCAATGCAATTCTCCGTCGTACGTTCAGAATATGATTTGGCGGAAGAGGCGCGAGTGGTTTCGATGGCGTGTCGTCCAGTGGTAACTCCATGCCGTTGATGTGTTCTGGTTTTGTCATGTCTTTAGGATAATCCCCGATGTTCATCGTCACAATCAAAGAAGAGGTACCATATGGACCGCATGAAGAGGCAAGAATCTCCCACAGAAGTGCTTCGCAAAAGGATTGCCGAGGTTCCGACCGACCCCGGCATTTACCGCTGGCTGAGTAAGGAGGGGGAAGTGCTCTACGTCGGGAAGGCCAAGAGCCTCCGGAACCGTGTGCGCAGTTACCTGAATGGAAACGGCAAGGCACAGGGGCCCTGGAAGGAGTCCCTTATCAAGCAGATCGCGGACTTCGACGTGACCGTCACAACCAGCGAGCTCGAGGCGCTCGTGCTCGAGACCAATCTGATCAAGAAGCTGCGACCCAAGTACAACGTTCTCATGAAGGACGACAAAAATTACGTCTACGTCCGGATCACCGTCTATGAAGATTTTCCTCGGATCGAGGTCGTGCGGCGGATCGTGGAGGATGGAGCCAGATACTTTGGACCGTATCTGAGTGCGTACGACACGCATCGAACGCTGGAAGTTCTTCATCAGATCTACGGCTTCAAAGCGTGCAAGGCATCGCTGGATTTCAAAAATGGCATCACCAAGGTGGAGCCGCGCGAGTGTCTGGAGCATCAGATCGGCCGCTGCAACGGACTCTGCGTGAACGCGGTCACACAGGAGCAGCATGAAGCTGCGATCGATCAGGTCATGTCGTTCTTCAAGGGCCATCGCGATCCTGCCATCGCACGCTTGAAGGAGATCATGCGGGAGGTGGCGGCCGCGAAGAAGTTTGAGAAAGCGGGGGAGCTGCGTGATTCCTTGAAGTTGTTTGAGCATTATCAAGTGGGACAACTCGTTTCGGATCCTTCCGGCGACAATACCGACGTCGTCGGCGTCGCACTCCTCTCCGGGAGAGCCTCGGTCGTTGTGATGCAACAACGCGGTGGGAAAGTCGCGGGTGAGCAGCAAGTGAATCTCTCCGGTCAGGCGGAAACCATCTGCGACGTGCTCGAACAATTTCTTCCCCAGTACTACGAAGCGATTACCGATCTGCCCGATACGATCCTCGTTGCGGAGGACTTCGATGAGCGCGAACTCCTGAGCGCCTACCTGACTCTCCAAAAGGAGAAGAAGGTGACGGTCGCGGTGCCC
>JACPYA010000066.1 GCA_016196295.1 Candidatus Peregrinibacteria bacterium
AGACAAAATTGAAACCGGGACAGGAAATCGATGTCGCGGGCAATCAAGCGGACTCCACCGCGACATGCACATCCTATAAGCGCTACAAAATAACCGTCACGGATATGTCTGTCATGTACGATCCTTGCGGAGGGAAATGCCCCACTCGGGGCGATACAAAGCTCTGCACGAACCGACGGGGAGATGTTGTGTCGGAGGTGTGCTGCGGTGTTCGTCAGGATAGAAGACGCTGGTACCCGGGAGAAACATGTCCCTCCACGTCTGGGACATGCAGGGGCGAGTCTCGTGTTTCTCCTCCACAAACGGATCGCAACTACTGCCATGCCTATGCCGAATGGGCGAATGATTCTTACAAGCAGGCAAAAAGCTGTCGTAACGTACAAGCCGGAATATGCATCGAAGGAGGCGGAGCATGGACCCCTGGCTGCAGATATACCGAAACATGGAAAGCGGGTCCGTCCGGAGGCAGAGTCTGCACCGCAGCTAAGATAGAGTGCCAATGGCGATGTGATTACTGAGCAAAGCAGCGCTTGACTCGTCTCCATACTCGCAGTGCAATGAAAAAATCTCGCTCGTACGGGTCTATTGCAGGCGGTAGGATTTCTTGGAGTTATGTTTCCTCAGGCGACCGTGGATCGGCTCCTGATTTGGATTTCAATTCTTGGAGCAGTGACTGTGGTCGCTCTCGATAGTCCAGGGGCTCAGGATTTTTTAGGTACTGTTGCAAATATGTCTGAAGGGAACAGAAACGAAGCAGTGAGGAGCGTGGAATCAGCACAGAGCAGCAGCGAAATTTCTTCCGAAAGCAGTGAAGAGGCCGCTGTGAGCAGCTCGGCGCCTCTCTCTTCAAGCAGCATCCCGAGAGGAAGGAACAGCAGCTCAGGGCGTCAGGCACGAAGCAGCGCGCGACCCGCAGCCTGCGGCGACGGGGTGACGCAGGGAAACGAACGGTGCGATGATGGAGATCAGGCCAACAATGACGGGTGTTCAAGCATGTGCGCCGTCGAACGTGGGTGGAGGTGCAGCGGCAGGCCCTCTCTCTGCAGACCAATTTGTGGAGACAGAATTCAGGTGGGCGATGAACGCAGCAGAAGCAGATGTGACGATGGAAATAAACGCAGAGGAGACGGATGCGATCCTCAATGCCAAAGGGAACGACAGTGCCCCGAGGGGCAATGCACGGCACTCGAGAGAAGAGAAGAGTGCGTGTCGCGAACAGGAGCCCCTCAGGCGAGAGTGTGTTGCCCCAATCCCGACGGATCGCTGTCGTGGCACCGGAATATCAGTCGCTGCCCCCACACCGGCACATGCACTAGTCCCACGATTCAGAATGAAGGCAATTTCTTCTTCCGAGGATGTGTACGTGCGCGTCAAGAAGCCCTCGACCTCGTCCGTTCTTGCGTGGATGTCAAAGCGGCTGAATGTCGGTCGAGCGGCGGATCATTCCGGGCTTCACGATGCACCTCTCCCGAAAAGTACGATGCAGCAAGAGGGATCTGCGAAGTCCGTGCCAGGTGTGCATGGCGCTGTGAATTTCGGCGATGAGAGACGTACGGTAAAATCCTGGCCACGGGATCTCCCCTCCCCTACACTCTCGCCCGCATGCTTCGTGCCTCAGCACAAGTCCTTCGTTCCCCTCAACTCTAGTGTCCTTCACGAGTCGTCGCATACGCGAGGAGAGGCCTCGAAAATCTTGGAAGTGGCCGGCTGTTTTCGCGCACAGTCTGAAAATCGCCCACCCGATCCTCGCCTATTATCGTTCCTGGAAGACGCGCAAGCACGAGGAGGCGAAGCGGCAGGCATTCCTGAAGCGCGTCGTCGTGATCCTCATCGCCGTCTTCCTCGTGGCTCTGCTCCTCACGGGCATGGCCAAGGCGCTCGTGGCGCTGCGGGTCATCAACGTGCCGCAGGTCCTGAACATGGCGGGAGCGGACTTGCCCGTGGATGAAGACGGATTTTCGAATATCCTCCTCCTCGGCCAGGGCGACGAGAGCCACGACGGCAAGGACCTGACCGACATGCTCATGGTCGCGAGCATCGACCAAAAAACCAAGAGTGTCGTCCTCCTGTCCCTGCCGCGCGACCTCTACTTCCTGCGCACGGAGCAGATGGGCGCCGGCCGCATCAACAGCCTCTACCGCGATTACAAAAGTTACCTCGTCGCGCAGGGAAAACCGGAGCCCGAAGCCTCCATGGAAGCGATCCAAGAGCTCGCGAAGGAAGTGGGCCGAGCGGCCGATCTCCCGATCCATCACGTCGTGAAAGTGGATTTCATCGGGTTCGTGAAGGCGGTGGATGCGCTCGGTGGGGTGGATCTTGAAGTGCCATACGATATCGTTGATACGGAGTACCCCGGACCGAACTACACCTATCAAACGTTCGAGATCCGCGCCGGACCGCAGCACCTGGATGGCGAGACGGCGCTGAAGTACGTCCGCAGCCGCCACACGACGAGCGATTACGGGCGCTCGGCCAGGCAGCAGCAGCTCCTCTCCGCGCTCGGGCAGCAGGTGAAGGAGGAGGGACTGAGCCCCGGCAAGATCGCCTCGCTCTATAATATCCTGCAGGAACACCTGGAAACGACGCTGACGCTGCGCGAGATGGTGGGAGCGGCGAAGCTCGGATCGGAGATCGATCGCAGCCGCATCCTCACGATGCAACTCAACGACGTGAACGGCCTCTACGGAGAAGTGATTGAAGCCGGAGGATTTCTGTACGTGCCGCCGCGTGACCAGTTCGAAGGCGCCTTCGTGCTCCTGCCGGTGTCCATCCCCGAGTTCCCGGTGACCTGGAAGCAGATCCAAACGCTCAGTGACCTCCTCTTCCGCACGCGATCGATCTACTTGAGCGCGCCGCAGGTGCATGTGCTGAACGCCGGCGCGCGCAGCGGCCTTGGCAGGAGGCTCGGCATCGAGCTCATCCGCTACGGCTTTGCCGTGGATCGGATCGAAAACGCGGGCATCGAGAAGCAAGCAACTTCTTTCATCGCGATCCGCAACGAAGCAGATCGTCCGTTCGGAGAATTTTTCAGTACGCTCTTGGGGCTCCCGCTGGGGCCACTCCCCGCTAACTTGCCCCCGGAGAAGATCGGGCAGGTGACGATCGTGGTGGGGCAAGATTATGTGTACAAACTGTTGCAGGACTTGGTCGCCAGTGGAAATTGACAATGGATAATTGACGATTGACAATTTTGGAAGCGACGATGGTTACGAAGCGTGTGGAGATTGAGCAAGAAACGATTCGATAACAGTTGCGCAGCCGAATTGTCAATTGTTCATCGTCAATTGTCCATTTCACACCACTCCAACAGCCTTCACCCGCCCCGGCCTTTCCTCTACAGTAGCCCTCACATGACTCCCCGCGAGATCATCGCAGCAGCGTGGGCGATCACGACGAAGGAGAAGTCGCTCCGGCGCTGGGCGTTCACATCCTCTTTTTTGGAAACACTCTTGAGCGTGAAACTCTTGAGCTACCAGCTCTATTTCGTGTACGAGTACCTCTACCGGGGAGGCGAGGCGGGATTCTTCGACATCGAGATGGCGCTCTATAACCGGCTCCCCTTCTGGTTGTTTTTGACGATCATCACCATCTTCATCCTCATGGTCGTGATCGAGCTCTTCATGCCGCACCTCTGTCTCGGCGCGATCATCGGACTCGCGGCGAAGTCATACCGCAAGGAAGAGGTGAAGGGCGGGCTGGTGCTCGGCCTCTACAATTTCTTTCCGATCTTCGCGATTCATGAGTTTTTGATCCTCAGCAGTCTCGCCACGGTCATCACAGCCATCTCGCTCATCATCCGCTACATCGACCCCGCGCTGAAAGCTTGGAGCATCGGAGCGGTCATCTTCCTCTTTTTCGTCGCAAACACGTTGAAGTTCTTTTTCAGCTTCGCGGAGGAGGCGGTCGTAATCCGCAAGCAAGGCATCTTCGAGGCGATCGGCAAGAGCTTCAAGCTGATCGTCAGCCACTTGAGCCACATCATGTTCCTCCTGATCCTCCTCTTCGTCATCACGCTGCGCATTATCTTCAACGTCGCGGTCGTGATCGTCGTGCCGGCGCTCGTCATCGGCATCGCCTTCCTCCTCACGATGTTTTTGCCGACCGTATGGAGCTACGGCATCGCCGCCGTGCTCGGCGTGATTCTCATATTCATCGCGAGCTACTTCTTCGCCTACCTCCACGCCTTCAAGCAGACCGTGTGGACGCTCACGTACATGGAGTTATCCTCACGGAAGGAGCTGGATGTGATTGAGGAGACATAGTTGAAACATTCGGGGTCACCGATCATTACAATAACTGCCCGGCTTCGCTCGCGAGCTACGCCGAGGCATCCGGCTTTGGAAGCAACATACGACAAACATCTCGGCGTAGTTCCCGCAGGAACGGTCACCGATCATTACAATAACTGCCCGGCTTCGCTCGCGAGCTACGCCGAGGCATCCGGCTTTGGAAGCAACATACGACAAACATCTCGGCGTAGTTCCCGCAGGAACGAAGCCGGATGGATGTAATTGAAAGATAGGCACGGAAGTGACCGACGTGGCCGAGCCTGCCTGCCGGCAGGCAAGGAAACCGACGGGACCGACGTATTTGATACCTCGGTCACTTCGGTGCCTTCGGTTTCCTCGGTCCTCTCCTGTATTATTTTTCTATGGACGCAAACAAAGCCGCATTCAGGGCAAACGTCTGGAAAATCGCGCTCTCGGAGTTTGGCAGCGGCGCGATGCTCTATATCCCCGTCATCGTCCTCTTTCTGCAAGAGAACGGCCTCTCCCTCACCCAAGTCTTCTACCTCCAGAGCATCTTCGCGATCTTCCTGATGCTCGGGGAGATCCCCACGGGCTACATCTCGGACCGCTGGGGCCGGCGGAACGCGCTCGCGCTCGGGTCACTCCTGCGGTTCCTGGGCGTCCTCGTCTATGCGCTCTCGAGCAGTATCCCCGGCTTCATTGCCGCCGAGTTTCTGATCGCGATGGGGTGGAGCCTGCGGTCCGGAACCGTGGAGGCGATGCTCTACGATTCGCTCCT
The DNA here is from genome assembly GCA_016196295.1 of Candidatus Peregrinibacteria bacterium. GTDB lineage: Bacteria > Patescibacteriota > Gracilibacteria > Peribacterales > Peribacteraceae > JACPYA01. The sequence continues at coordinate 5,029 of JACPYA010000066.1, forward strand.
CGAGACCAAAGATACGGTGTCGTTTCGCAAAATGATCGGGCAGCTGCGATTCTACTTCTTCTTCGCGGAGGCGATCAGCGCGCTGATCGCAGGCCTCCTGGCAGCCTGGATTTCTCTTCGCGCCCCCTTCGTCGCATCGCTCATCCCGTTCGCCATCAGTTTCATCCTCTCGCTGACACTCGCGGAGCCGTCGCGGCACATTCCCGATGAAACGCATCACCTGAAAGCCATGGGGCGCATCGCGTGGCGGACGCTGCGGAAACCCGCCGAGCGCACGATCATCCTCCTCTATGCCATCATCTCGACGCTGGGCCTCTCACTCTTCTGGTTCACGCAGCCCTACCTCCAGCAGATTGAGCTCCCTCTCGAGTACTACGGGCTCGTCCATGCGGTGGTCGTCATGGCCGGAGCGTTCACGGCAAAGTACACGCACACGGCGGAACAGTACGTCGATGATCGCATCCTCCTCTTTTGCGTGTCGCTCCTCCTCACCGCAAGCATCGTGACGCTCGGGGTCGTCTCCTCCATCTATGCCCTGGCCCTCTTCGTCATCAGCCGCATCAGCTGGGCCGTCGTGACGCCGCTCACGAGCGACATGCTCAATCGCATGACTTCCTCGGATATACGCGCGACGGTGCTCTCGCTGAAAGCGTTCGGCCAACGCGTCCTCTTCGCGCTCGTCACTCCCCTCTTTGGCCTCCTCGTGCAGGCGTTCACGCTCAATCAAGCGCTCCTCGTCGTCGGCATTGTCGGCGGCGCGATGGTCGCGGTCGTGCTCCTCATGATGCGACCGGTATGGGGGAAGATTCCGGCCTGATGTGCCTTCGATCACCTACATCACTCGACCCATGCGAAATCTCGGCGTAGCCCAAAGGCGAAGCCGGATGGAGCAAAATTCCGGCATAACCGGCAGATGCCGATTGCAATCGGCATCTACTGATCATTGATCAACGAAAAATCCAACTGCGGTGTAGTTTGGCTCGACACTCCCAGTGCCGCCCCGCGCGTGATGGCGTTTCTGCCGTAACGAGTATGCAGATCGTCGAGCGTGTGCTGGATCCGCTCTTCGCGATCGCGCACCTGAGGTTTTTCGAATAAGGAATATTGTGGATTTCCTCGCGGACAGAGATGAAAAATACCAAGGCCCGCTTGGGAGTAGCGTATCGTCGGCTCGTAGGCGGCATGGAAAATGCTTTCCACGTACGGTCGCACCTGCTCTTCCAGGTCCATCGCCTGCGGAAGCCTCTTGTGATTGCCCGTATGCTGATAGTCGCCGTATCGAAGCCACACGCCCACTCCTTTGCAGGCTAAATTCTGTCTGCGCATCTTGAGGATGACGTACTCGAGGTGCCGAAGGACATTGCCCCAGACAAAACCGCGGTCCGTCGTCGGTTTGAAGGTCCGCTCACGGGAGATGGACTTCGGCGGTTCTTCTTCAATCGTTACGGGATAGAGACATTCGCCCAAAAGTTCCTGTTGCATCTCTCTTCCCGGCTTTCCGAAGAGTGCACGGATCTTTTCAGAATCTGCGGTCGCGATGTCCCATGCCGTTGTCCATTGATTTGCCTGTGCATGCACGTCGCGCCGGCGTCCGATGCCGGGGATGGCCGCAGCGGGACGGTCCCGGAGCATCTGTTCGATGCCGAGACTCCCCGGATATTTGAACGGATGAGGCCATACCATGGTCACGCCCGCTGGTTTTT
>JACPYA010000065.1 GCA_016196295.1 Candidatus Peregrinibacteria bacterium
AAGAACTGGCTGCCGTTCGTATTCGGGCCTCTGTTGGCCATGGCGATGGCACCGCGCACCATCGGAAGCGAGCGCAGTTTGTTGTCGTAGGTGTAGCCCTGCATTTCGTAGTACTCCTTGATGGTCTTGTTCGCGATGTCCGGAGGCAACGGCTGTCCTTCCGCAGCTTCCTTCAGCGTCTTGTCATCGAGTCCGTAACTGTCCGCGTTGATCTCATCTTCAAACGACTCGCCGAAGATGCTGGCGCCACCGGTCCCGTCTCCATTCGGGTCGCCGCCCTGCGCCATAAATCCCGGGATGATGCGGTGGAACGTGAGTCCGTTGTAGTAACCGGACTTCGCGAGGTAGATGAAGTTCGTCACGGTCTTCGGCGCGGCATCCGCGTTCAGGACTATCGTGATTTCGCCCTTCGACGTGCGCAGCACGACGGTGTGCTTTCCTGTCAGGAGCTTTCCCGTGAACTCAGGCGCGATGGCGTAGGGTTCGGCTTTCATAGAGTCGTCGGTCGTGCCACTATCCGCTTGTTCCGGTGCTGCTTCATTGCCCGGACCGGTCTCCGGTTTGCAGCTCACGAGGAGAAAGGCCAAAGCAAAAAGCGGGATAATGAATTTGTGCAGATTCTTCATAGCTCGGGCAGGGTAGTCAGAGAGATTTTTTTTAGCAAGATACGAGACAATTCTTTCGGAGATTTGCCCAGTAAGGACTCCTTCACATGCGGTCGGCGCGGAGCACGAAATGGGCAATTTTCTCGGCCGCATCAGGCAAAGAGAGTGACCGCATGGCCACTGACATTTCACGCAGTTTTTCGGGATGTGCAAGCAAAGAACGCACTTCCGAAAGCAGGTTAGACCGTAGTTTTGCCTGGAGAAGCAAGCGGGCGCCACCTCCTGCCGCCGCCCTCTTCGCATTTTCCACCTGGTGGTTCTGCGCGACGCCCTCGAGAGGGACCACGATCGTCGGGATGCCATTCGCCGCGAGCTCGCTGATGCTCCCCGCTCCGCCGCGACTGAGCGCGAGGGTCGCGCACGCGTAGAGGTGAGGAAGATCATCAAGAGCAAACTCCTCCGCGAAGTATCCGGATTTTTTTTCGGAGATCGTCTGCTTCCCCCTTCCCGTCAGGTGGATGACATCGCAGAGCAAGAGGAGGTCTGCGAGATGTTCGCGCACGACCTCGTTGAATGACTGCGCCCCTTGGCTGCCGCCGGTGATGAGGAGGATCGGTCGTGCGCCGGAGAGGCCCGTGCGCCGGAGCCCCTGCGTGCGATCTCCCATCGTGATCTGCGGTCGTACGGGATTTCCCGTCCACACTTCGTCGGGGCGGAGCTTCACTCCCGGAAATCCGGTGCACACCTTCACGGCCTTCCATGCGATCAGCCGGCTTGCGAGTCCCGTGCGTGCATCGGACTCGTGCAGCACGATCGGGATGCGTCTTCGCATGGCTGCGAAGCACGCGGGCAGGCTCAGTCCCCCTCCTTTACTGAAGATCACAGCGGGTTTTGTGCGTTCCAGGATGGACAGTGCCTCCCGATACGATCGCAAGAATTGAAAAGGGAAGAAGAGATTGCGCCGGGGGATCGGAAGGGTCGTGAAAGGGATCTTCTCCACTCGGAGAAATGCAGCCTCATCCTCGCGCGGACTGCAGATCATGTGGATCTCTGCCTTTGGATCTTCCTTCTGGATCGCACGGATGACCGCGACCGCGGGAGCCGTATGGCCGACTGAGCCACCACCAACGCAAAGGATATTCATGAGGAGGGATACTACCTCTTTTATACTCGAAATGTCACTCCGCTCAGGCTGAAGAACCGAAACAACAAAAGACCCTCCTTCGTCCCGCAAGTGCGGGACTACGCCTGCCTGCCGGCAGGCAGGGACGGGCAGGCAAAGAATAATGCCAAGGAACGTCGCTCGCGAGCGACGTTCCAAGGAATCAGGAACCAATGTTCGTGATCATTGGAATTTTGATCGGGTGAGTGGTTATTTATCGTTTGTCTTTTTTGTCATTATCAACCAAACACTTTCTTGAGTCCTTTCGGTTTCGTGCGACGCGCGAGACTCGCTTCCTGCGTCGAGTGCATGGAGATATTCAGGAGGATCCCGATGCCGGCGAGCAGGGAGAGCAGCGACGATCCGCCGTAGCTGATGAACGGCAGCGTGAGTCCGGTCAGGGGGAAGAGCGAGAGGTTCACGGCGATGTTCACGAGCGTCTGAAATGCGATCCACGTCGTGATGCCGGTCGCCATGAGGAAGCCGAAGCGATCGGGCGCCTCCTGGGCTATCTTGTACCCGCGCCACACGAGGATCGTGTACATCATGAGGACGATCAGCAGGCGGAAAAAACCGAGCTCCTCCGCCATGGCGGAGAAGATCATGTCAGCCTGCACCTCCGGCAAATAGCCGAACTTTTGGATCGATTTGCCGTATCCGACCCCGAAAAATCCGCCGCTCCCGATCGCGATGAGCGCTTGCTTGATCTGAAACCCGATCGACTCCGCGATGGAAGGGTCGGTGGGGCGGAGGAAGGCGATGAAACGATCGCGGATATACTCCTTATTAAGGATGATCGGAAGCCCCAAGATTCCCGCGAGTCCGCCGCCGAGGAGCAAATGGAAAACGTTTCCTCCCGCGATGAAGAACATCACGGACGAGATGCCGGCGATGACGAAGAAGGAGCCGAGGTCCGGCTGGAGAGCGACGATGACCGTCGAGAGGACGAGGAGCGTCGCGAAGGGAAGAAATCCCTCCTTAAATGTGCCGATCAGCTGTTCGCGTTTCTGCAACCATACGGAGAGATAGAAGATCAGCGTGAGCTTGAGGAGTTCGGAGGGCTGCAACGTAAAGAACCCGAGCGACACCCAGCTGTGGGATGTTTGACTGCCACTCGGTTGAAACGCGGGGATGAAGACGAGCGCCAGGAGGAGGAGGGAGAGAAGAAACAGCAAGCGCGCGTACTTCGCCCACAGCCAATAGGGAATCGCCATCATCACGAGCATGGCTACGATGCCGACAGAAACGTGCATGAAACTGCGCCATAAGTAAAAAGAATTGCTCGGAATATCATAGAGCCTTTGCGTGATTTGGTAACTCTCGAAGACGCTCACGCTCGCGATCATGGCGAGCCCAAAGAGCGTGAGAACGATCGTGATGCCGAGGAGCAGAAGGTCGATGCGGCGGAACATCTTGGATGCGGGTGTTCAGTATAGGGTATCGCACGAAGGGAATCCGAAGATTTTCTCTGTGGTTCCTTCAGAGTAAGCTCATCGAGTGAGGTTTTTCTTTCTCGTTGCAGGCGGAAGTTTCCTTCTAAGTTTCAGCGCGAAACTTTTGTCCGATGAGCTCCTGAAGCGTCGGATCCCGCTTGCAGGGTCGTTCCTCGGGTTACAACCGTCGAAGAATTCCGGCATTGCGTTCGGCATTCGCCTCCCGCCGGTGTTGCAGGAGGTCCTCATTCTCATCGCCCTCGTCTTGGTGTTCGTCCTCGCGTGGAGGTCCGGGCGGTCACGGTGGAGTCAGGTCGGGTTTGGTCTCATTTTCGGTGGGGCCCTCGGGAACATCGTCGATCGTCTGCGGGACGGGTACGTGACGGATTTCTTCCAGGTCGGCACCTTCCCCATTTTCAATCTCGCAGACAGCTGCATCACGATAGGCGTCGCCATTCTTCTGGTCGAGATGATGCTCCATCAGAGGAATAAAAGAGGAATTTCCAATTTTTAATTTTCGGTGAATGGTTCATTGGAACAATATAATAAGGGTGTTTGTAACACCGAAGCCTTGAAACATTCATTAAAAAAATCATTGGTATGAACCCCAGAGCAACCTGCCTGCCGGCAGGCAGGGCTCTGGACTCCCTCTT
>JACPYA010000068.1 GCA_016196295.1 Candidatus Peregrinibacteria bacterium
CGCGACCTCATCGCGCTCGATGCGATGAACATGATGGTGAAGATGTACGGTGAAGAAATTTTCGGACCGCGCATTCAGGACTACTTCAGAAACGGCTGTCTGACGCTGATGGAAGATGAAGAGGAGGGCGGCGCCATCACCGACCTTGTGCGCCTGTTCACCGATGACGAGTGGGGCAAGTACAAAGTCAGCAAAGTGAAAAACCCGATTGTCCGCAGTTTTTGGGAGAATCAGATGGCGAAGACTGGTCAGCGCGAGAAGCAGGAAATGATCCCCTACTTCGCCGCGAAATTCGGACAGTTCGTCACGAACACCCTGATGCGTAACATCGTCGGGCAGACGAAGAGTTCCTTCGACGTCGGCGACTGTATGAACAGCGGCAAAATCATTCTGATGAACCTGAGCAAAGGTCTCATCGGCGACATCAACTCAACCCTCCTCGGTATGATCGTCGTGAACAAAATCCAGGTTGCCGCCATGCGCCGTCAGCGTCAAACCGCGGGTGAGCGCAAGGATTTCTTCCTCTACATCGACGAATTCCAAAACTTCGTGACGCCGTCGATCGAGTCGATCTTGTCCGAAGCCCGTAAGTACCGCCTCGGTCTTATCCTCGCGCACCAGTACATCGACCAGCTGGAGAAAGAGAGTAAGCTCAGCGGCGCAGTGAGCCTGAAAGGCGCCATCTTCGGCAACGTCGGTACCATGATGATGTACAAGATCGGCCCGCAGGATGCCGAAGTCGCCGCAAAAGAAATGGGACCGGTCTTCAGCGAGCAGGACCTCGTGAACATGGACAAATTCAAAGGCGCCATGAAGCTGAGCATCGAGGGACAGCCGAGCCGCCCCTTCACGCTGGAAGTGCCACGCCCCTGGCTCGATAAGACCTACATCAAAGATGAACAGGCAGGCGAAGCGTTCAAGCAATTGTCGCGTCTGAAGTACGGACGGGCGAAGGACTTCGTCAATAGAGAGATTCTACGCAGGATTGGGGTCTGACGAGACGTAGACAACTCCCTCTCCATTCATGGAGAGGGTTGGGGGAGAGGAAGAAAGCTGTATACTTGTCTGCTATGGCTATTTTCCCAACCCAGCCTTTAGTAAAAGGACTTCTCTATGCCAAGGCGCTTCGCAGCAGCATGACCGTTGCCGAGAAAAAACTCTGGAAACAGTCAGCAACTACCGGCAGAGCCGGTAGCTTTCGGGAAAGCCCCTAGAAGGGGCTACTAAAGTGTGACAAAGCTACCGACTGTTAATTCCAGTACAGATCGAGTGCAGGGTTTCCATCTTCGTACCGGTCCTGCGCATCTTGGTTTTTGACGTAGGCACGGATGGTTTCCTCATCGATGCCAACTGTTGAGACGAAGTATCCTCTGCTCCAGAAATTCTTCTGCTGGGTGGGAGCTTTTCTTTTACCGAACTCGTAGTGCATGCGAATGGCACTCTTGCCTTTGAGGAAACCAATGGCGTCTGCCACGCTTTCTCTGGGCGGGATGCGCAGGACGAGATGCATGTGCTCGGGCATGGCGTGACCTTCGAGAATTTGAACATCGCGTTCCTCGCTGAGCTTTCGGATGATCTGGCCAATACGTTGCCGGGCGGGTCCGTAGAGTTTTTTCTTTCTGTATTTTGGTACAATGACCACGTGGTATTTACAGTCCCAGACCACGTGACTCTGCGTTGTAAAGGAGCGCATAGGTGAGAAGAGGGTAATGCACCTTCGTCGGAGCTTTCCCTCTTTTCACTGTACGCAAAATGCTGGAACGGTAGAACCGGCCGGATTCCCCCGGCAGAGCCGGGGGTTTAGTCGTGGATTATTATTTCTCCTCTTTGAATTTCCCTCAGTGCTACATCACATCTGTTTTCTAAGTCTTGATATGTATTTGGGTCTTTTGAATGGTTTACGTATCGTTCC
>JACPYA010000073.1 GCA_016196295.1 Candidatus Peregrinibacteria bacterium
CATCGATTCTTTGTACGGGCGGAACCGATGGCACTACTTCAACGACCGCTGGATATTTGAAAAAGATGTGGAAAAAGCCAATGCCGAACTCCTCAAGTGGCGTCAAGGACTCCGACTACGACTCCTGACCACGTTCTTACGAGGCTGCGAACAAATCGCGTTCGTGAGCAAAAATTCTTCTTTTTCATAATTACACTATGCCCAAGCCCTACACCCCGAACGACAAATGGAGCCAGCGCGCAGCCGCGGAGGGCTATCGCGCGCGGTCGGTGTATAAGTTGATGGAGCTCGATGAGCGCTTCGGACTCCTGAAACCGGGGATGACCGTGCTGGACCTGGGCGCCGCTCCGGGGAGCTGGCTGCAATACACCAGTCAGCAGATCGGTCCGGAGGGTCGCGCGATCGGCCTGGATCTCGCGCCCATCGAACCTATCGGAAAAAATGTGGAGACGCTGACGCAAGACATCACCGACCTCGGCGCGATCGATCGGATATTGCAGGAACGATCGATCAAACAGGTGGATCTGATCCTCTCCGACATCGCGCCGAACACGAGCGGCATCAAGGATGTTGATCAGTGGCGATCGGTCGAGCTGAACCAGTCGGCGGTCGCGATCGCGGAAAAATGGCTGAAGCCCGGCGGCAGATGCGTCCTGAAGATCTTCCGCGGGGCGGATTTCGACGAATTTCTGGGCCAGCTGAAGCGAACGCTCCGGGACGTGCGCATCGTAACTGTCAAAGCCAGCCGCAACAGAAGCCGCGAAGTCTATTTGGTCATGAAAAAATAAAAATGGTAGGGCAGGAATGTTCCTGCCCTATCGTGTTTTCTCCTATACTGTGGCGGATGATCGAGCTGAAAAACGTCTCCACGGTGCACGGACAGAAACACGTGTTGAAGAGTGCGTCCGCGCGGTTCGAGCCGGGAGAGACCGTCGCGATCCTCGGCGCCAGCGGGACCGGGAAATCCACGCTCCTGTCGCTCTTCGTCGGGGCAGTGACGCCGGCCTCCGGCACGGTGGAGATCGACGGCGTAGACCTCAAAAAAGTGCCGGCTCCCGTTCTGCAGATGCTCCGGCGGCGCGTGGGCATCGTCTTTTCCGACTTGAAGCTGCTGCCTGATCGCACTGTGAAAGAAAATATCGGCTATACCCTGGAAGTTGCGGGGGCGTCGGATGATGTCATCGAAGAGCGCATTCGCGGCGTGATGCAGCAATTGGACCTGACCGAAAGGAAGGACGCGATGCCGGAAGAACTCACGAGAACGCAGCAACTGCATGTCGCGCTCGCGCGGGCTCTGGCTGCTTCCCCGCTGATCCTCCTCGTCGATGATCCGTTTCGTATGCTCGACCGCCACGAGGTCGGACCGTTTCTGCGCATGCTGCGGAAGATGAAAACGCCGGCGATGACGCTGATCTGCACGACGAGCGACGAAACGGTTGCAAGCGAACTCGGCGGTCGCACCCTGGAGCTCGCCGCTGGAGCGCTCACGCCGATGCGCGCAATGGCTGCTTCCGCTACGGAGGGCCGCCAATCGAGGAGCGAGCACGCACGCGTCGCACCAGTGAAACAGGGCACACTCACCGAGGAAATCCCGCTGGGCGTTCTGGCGGATAAATCCGCAAAGCAGGCGAAAGCGGAGGGGCAGGCGCGGAAGATCAAAGTGACCGCAATTGGTTCATAAGAAACCAATGAGACCAACCATTTTGATAATACTTCCATTCCTTGGTTTCATTGGTCTCCCCGGTCTCCTTGGTTTCAATCCCCATAATTTCAATAGCAATCTGGTACACTGAAGCCATGACGACCTACAAAGATTCCGGCGTAAACATTGCGCAGGCTGATGCAGCAAAACGCGCCATGGCCAAGAGCATCGATACGGGAGACAAGCGGGTCCTGAATCGTCACGGAGCCTTCGCCTCGCTGGTCGAGGGGTCCTTTCCGGGATACAAAGAACCGGTCCTGGTGCTGAAGACGGAGGAACCGGGCAGCAAGCAGAAGCTCGCGTTTGCACACGGCAACGTTCGGTCGATCTGCTTCGACACGATCAACCACCTCATCAACGACATCATCGTGATGGGGGCGACTCCCCTCTTCGTCCAGGATGCCGTGATCTGCGGGAAGATAGAACCGAAGGTGGTGACGGAAATCGTCGATGGATTTGCGAGCGCATGCAAAGAACAGGGTTGTGTCCTCACGGGTGGTGAAACATCGGAGCAGCCTGGGGTACTCCCCGCGGGAACGTACATCCTGACTGCGAGCATCGTCGGTGTCGTCGAGAAAGCGAAGATCATCGATGGATCGGCGATCAAGGAAGGGGACATCGTCCTCGCTCTGCCGAGCAATGGGCTCCACACGAACGGCTATTCGCTCGTACGACGCCTCATGGAGAGTCAGCCAAAGATCCTGAAAGAGAAGGTGGGATCCGACAGTTTCCTCGATGCGATCCTCAAACCGCACACCTGCTATTTTCCCCATCTGAAAGGGCTCTTTAGAAATCCCGCCCTCCACGGACTCGCCCATATCACCGGCGGCGGCATCCCGGGGAACTTGCACCGGATCCTTCCGAAGGGACTCGATGCCGAGATCGACCTTGGCACGATCAACGTCTTGCCTATTTTCAAAGTTATTCAGAAGTATGGCGATGTCCCGACCGAGGATATGCTTCGCACCTACAACCTTGGCGTCGGCATCATCGCCGTGGTCGATGCAAAGGAAGCAAGCGCGATTGCAAGCGCTCTGAAGAAATCCGGATGCGCCGCATACCCGATCGGCAAGATCGTGAAGGGAAATCAAAAAGTAAAAACAAGTGGAAGTTTGCAGTGGTAACGATCGATTGAGCCTCCAGCCTTTCCTCGCTTGTGTCGCCTGCAATGCCCTCACCCCCCGCCCGAACGTACCGTTCGGTACGGGCGGGTAACCCTCTCCCTGGAGGGAGAGGGAATGCGCATTTCCGATAGACGCATTTTCTGCCTGTAGATTCGTTCGATTTGGGCAATCGGTCTCATCGAAGGAGGAAAAACTTGCCGAGTCTCGTGCCCCCTCTATAGTCACAGCGTGCACGAGCAACTCGCTCAATCGTCACCTGAAAAAGAATCCATCCGCCGCGGCTCGTTCGTGAGTAAAACAACCGCCAAACTTATGATTTTAATCGGATCGATGATGGGTGCTGCGATGGTTCTTTCCGAGCGCGACCCCAGGCGAACTGACAAAAAACCCACGAAACCCGATCTCAAGCCACCAGCAGCCACCGTTCCAGAGCACCCAGGAGGAGAAAACGGAGAAGAAGTACAAACATTCAAATGGCACATCGAACAACAAGGCGAGGACAGGCACCTCATGCTCAAAGTACATGAGCGCGTGTATCGCGCAGATCCTCCATTGCCCGCATCCGCAGAGATTCTGAAGGTAGACGATCATCGAAACGGTCTCCGAATCGAACTTTTGTATCACACCAATGTCATCGTCAATATTGCTCAGGCATTCGAGCAGATGCTCCTGCAAAGACTCGCGCGCGCCGAGACGGAGTCGGTTGAAACGTCTGTTCCCTACACGCTGGAGATTCCCCCCGAACCGGAGCTGTCTGGCTGGAGGGGGATGCTGAGAAACGTACTGCAACCAGAGACGCAGAGAGCGGCAAAACAAGCCTTGGCAGAAGCGATGATTCCAAATCCCCGGGAAGTGACATTCACCGAAGTAAAAACGAAAACTCCGCCAAAAACGACCCTGGCATCGATCCGAAGAGCTCACCCCTGAAGAAGAGTTCATTCTTCTGCGGGGCCTTGACCCGATGTGCTACCATGCGGCACCGCTTTTTTTCGTCTGAAGCCCCATGGAAATAGCAGTGCAGCTCAATGTCCTTGTTCCCAATGCCCCGAGTTCGCTTGCGAAAGTCGGCGACACGTTGCGCGCGGCGAACGTGAATATTCTCGCGATTTCCTGCACGGAAGGAAACCCCATCACGATCATCCACATCGTCGTGGACGATCCGGAGACCGCGAAAATCGTGCTCAAACCTTTCGGAAAGGTCACGACGACCGACGTGCTCTCGCTCCTCATCAAAAATAAGCCGGGTGGCATCGCGTCCATCGGGCGTGCCATCGCGGGCGCGAACATCAACATCCGTTACATCTACTCGACGACGACGGGCAAGGAAGCGCGCGTGTATGTGGCGGTCGAAGGAGACGTGAAGAAGGCGCTCGAGGGGCTCAAGCCCTGGAAGAACACATTCATCGTGTGACGATCGGTTACGGGGCTATTGTCACCGACGAGGAGAACACACGCGTGGTTTTGTACGCGAGTTGGATGGGTGGCGAGGCGGCTGCGAAGCGATCGAGTATTTTCTTGGCAATGCTCGTGCCGATGAGCCGGCGTTCCCCGATCGGCACATAGTACCGCAAGATGAAGCGCACGCCATCGTTTGCAAGATCCATGAACACCACGGGAGCGCGTAGCTCATGCGAGAAGTAGAACTGTTGCGTGCGCGTCAGGCTCTGGCGGCGCGCTTTCTCGGCGAACTCTTCGTTCTCTTCTTTCAAAATGTCCATGAGGATCTTTTCCCCCTCCTTCCAGTCGCTCTCATAGGTGATGACCACCTCCATCTCCGCTTTGATGAAATCGGAGGTCGTGTTGTAGTTGAGGAGCGCTTGGCTGAGCACGACGGAGTTGGGCAGGTAGAGCGTGCGTCCCGTTCGTTCCAGATCGGCATTGCCCGGGGCCGTCGCCACTTCCAGCAGCGTCGTGCGAAGCGGCCCGATGTCGATGACATCGCCGGTATTGCCTCCGACGGTGATGCGCTGCCCCAAGCTGAAACGACGATTCTGCACGATGACGAGCCAGCCGATGAAATCCTTCACGACATCCTGCAGGGCTACGGCGAGACCCGCACCGATAATGGCGAATGAGGTGATGATACCCGGATATTCCGCAAAGATACGGCTGATGACGAAGAGCACGATG
>JACPYA010000077.1 GCA_016196295.1 Candidatus Peregrinibacteria bacterium
ACGTGGCAGATACGTGCAGAATCCAGCCGTCGGATCTTGCCGGAGTTCTCCGTCCGTATGGCCTTTCTATCGAACACGCATGGGTGGACCCCAAAGGGCAGATCGCTATGTACTGCATTTCCAAAACCGATCTTTTATGAACACCTCACGACATCCGGATTCCATTCGAGAATATGTACACGAGGTCAACAAGAGGGGGCTCCAACCCCTCATGGATTCGATTCGGAATACGGCCCAAGAAATGCTGCGCGGCATGAACCGAAATGAGCGCATTCTTGATAACCTCGATTCGCTGCTTCAAAGAGTGGCGGAAGAAGATGATCTGGATGTTTCCCGAGCATTTTTTTCGGGAATGCTTCGCTATCTTATGGAAGATGGCGGTTATCATGCTTATAAACCCGTTCATCTTCACCACATCATCGACGAGGGCATCCTTCGTCCGGGCGCCCCGCTCGTAGACCTGGGTGCTGGTTCGGGAGAAGCAGTAAAGGAGTGGGCTGCGAGGGGAAATGCGGCCGTGGGAATAGATGCCAGTCCAAGCTTTGTCGCTGCCTGCGATCTTCTTCATCTGGGTCGCATCGATGCCGATCCGGAGATTCTCTCGACTCTTGTATCCCATCTGTCTACGAACAGGGTTGTGATAACCAGTTTAACATTGGATCGCGTGACGAAGCCGAAGGATTTGGTAAGAATGATGATCGATCAGGCTGGAACAGGAGGTAATTTCATGCTTTCCTCGCTTTTTCCCGTTCTGCCGGAAGACGACGAGAATGTGAACCATCCCATCACCTATACGCCGCACAAATATAGAATTGCATCCACGGGGACGGAGGAAGGCGATCTCGCTGCCGTGAAAGAATTCTTGGGGGATTATTCACACAGAAATATTCAAACCAAGAAATTGCCATACACGGTTACGACCCACAGCGGGATAAAAGCGTACAATAACTATCATGCCCTCTGGACGGCCGGCAGGGCGAAGGTTGAGTAGCACCGCGACCGGAAGATTCGCCTGGGGATGAGTGGCGAATCCTGCTCTGGGTGGTATGATGAGTGCCACGTGAATTCCAAGCGAAATCAGCTCGGAGAAGACCTCGCGCGCATGCTCAAGGGAGGCGTCATCATGGATGTCGTGACAGCCAAGCAAGCGAAGCTCGCGGAAAGAGCGGGAGCCTGTTCCGTCATGGCGCTGGAGCGCGTACCGAGCGACATTCGCAAGGAAGGCGGTGTCGCGCGCATGAGCGACCCGCAGTTGATCCGAGAAATCCAGGATGCCGTGTCGATCCCCGTGATGGCGAAGGTACGCATCGGCCACGCGGCGGAGGCGAAGATCCTCGAGGAACTCGGCGTGGATTTCATCGACGAGTCGGAGGTGCTGACCCCGGCCGATCCGTTCGATCACATTGATAAACGAAAATTTAAAATACCATTCGTGTGCGGCGCGACGAACCTCGGCGAAGCGCTTCGTCGTGTCCAGGAAGGCGCCGCGATGATTCGCACGAAAGGAGAAGCTGGCACGGGCAACGTCATCGAAGCCGTGCGCCATCTAAAACTGATCAAGCGAGAGATTGCTGAGCTCAAAAAGATGAAGCCGGAAGAGTTGAAAGCCTATGCGAGCGCGGAGCGCGTCGAGGTAGCCCTCGTGAAGCGAGTGCGTGAAGAAGGGAGACTGCCCGTCGTGACATTCGTCGCAGGGGGCGTCGCCACTCCTGCGGATGCAGCTCTGCTCATGGATATCGGTGCCGAGGGCGTCTTCGTCGGCTCAGGGATCTTCAAATCGAAAGATCCCAGGCGATTTGCGGAAGCGATCGTGAAGGCCACCGTCCACTATAAGGATCTAAAAGTGGTGACAAAAGTCAGCACGGGACTTGGGGCCGCGATGCCGGGGCTTGAAATTTCCGGCTTGCCGATAAAGATGCAGGAACGCGGCTGGTAAAGGAAAATTTCTTTTTTACCCTCTCCCCAGCCCTCTCCCTGGGGGAGAGGGGGGATTGCATATCCTAATCACTAGCACTAAATATACTGAAGCCGTATGACTGTAGGAGTACTCGCATTCCATGGCGACTTCGCAGAGCACATCCAGATCCTGGAGGATCTGAACGTGAAGTCGAAAGAAGTGCGCAGTCTCCAGGACCTCGCGGTTGTGCATCGTCTCATCATCCCGGGAGGGGAGAGTACCGTAATCAGCCAATTTCTTTTTGCGAGTGGAGTGGCAGAGGAAATACGGCGACGCGTGCGAGAGGAGAACTTTCCTGTCTATGGCACGTGCGCGGGCGCAATCTTGCTCGCAAAGCGTGTGACGGGAAAGAATCCACCGAGAGCACTGGGGCTGATGGATATGACGGTGAATCGCAACGCCTACGGAACGCAGCGAGAAAGTTTTGAAGCAACGCTCAAAATTCCAGGGGAGAAAACTCCTCTCTCTGTCGCATTCATCCGTGCGCCGGTCATCGAGCGCGTGGGTCCGAGAGTCGAGGTCCTCGCATCGCACAAGGGGCATCCGGTTCTTGTCCAAGAAGGCTCACTCTTAGCCGGAACGTTTCACCCGGAAGTAAGAGCTGATAAGAGAATTCATGAACTGTTTCTCAGTTTGTGATGGAGCTTGAATGAATTTTTATGATTATGTAAAACGCTCATATTGCCCCCACCCCCGCCCGTACCGAACGGTACGTTCGGGCGGGCAACCCCTCCCTTGATGGGGGAGGGTGTCCCGCACATGCGGGACGGGTGGGGGTTCTTCACTGAATTACAAGGAGAGCAAGATACAAACGAGATCAATCTTTCCGTCTACCGACTTGCCTGTAAGATCCTCAAGACCTACCCGTCCTACACAGTATGAACAAGAACAAAGCTTTCGCACTCTTTGGAGTGCTCATCCTTTTTATCGCCGTTGTTCTCATCTTGGTCCTCTCGGATCAGGAAGCCGGCGCGCGCACCTTCGAACAGTGTGCGGCGGAAGGCAACCCCGTCATGGAGAGTTACCCGCGGCAATGCAGGTTTCCGGACGGTACGCTCGTCGTGGAAGTGATCGATGGAGGAAGCGGGTCATCCGCTTCTTCCCTTTCTCAAGCCAATATCGTGGTCTCTGAGCCGCAGGAGAGCGATAGGATCGCAAATCCCTTGACGATCAGCGGTCAGGCCCGTGTTTTCGAGAATGCGTTCAATTACCGCGTCCTCGATGCCGATGGAACGGTCTTGATGGAAGGACATAGCATGGCGGACGCACCGGACATCGGCCAATTCGGCCCGTTCGAAGTTGAGGCACGCTACGCGCTCCCGAAGGGTGACACGGGATGGGTGGAAGTCTTCGAATATTCTGCGAAGGATGGATCCGAAATCAACAAGGTCCGGATCCCCGTGGAATTTGCCGACGCGGAAACAACAACCGTGAAGATCTTCCTCGGACATGAGACAGCAGATCCAAACGCTCCCTGCGATGAAGTCTACGGCGTAGAGCGCACAGTCCCGAAGACGACCTCTGTCGCGATGCGCGCTCTGGAGGAACTCGTAAAAGGACCGATGGAGACAGAGAGTGACGAAGCCATGTTCAGCGCGCTCCCCGAGGGTGTGAATGTCCTGAGTGTGACGATCAATAATGGAGTGGCTCGCGCGGTGTTCAGCCCAAAACTGAATGAAGTGGCAGGCTCTTGCAGAGTGCAGGCCATCCGCGCGCAGATCGAAGAAACACTCCTGCAATTTCCGACGGTCACTTCCGTGCAGATCGCCGTCCAAGGGGTCCCCGATGAGGAAGTTCTTCAGCCCTGATTGATTAGCACTCACAGGACGCTTCATCCCCATCATCACAGTGGCAACCGTCCTCGATGCGATCCGGACAACCCGCCACGCATTTCTTCCCGCCGCACTCCGGACACACCGTGATCGGTTGCTTGCAGGCGCCGCAGATGCGAGGGGCGTCGGTCTTCTTCATAATCGGGAGAGAAAATAATGAATGATTATCGGTATATTCATCCGGCCTTCGCTTCCTTCGGAAGACTACGGCCGGCAGGCCAGCTCTTCTGTATCGATGACGAAGGCCGCCCGCCGTAGCGTACGCGAAGGTGGGCTTTTCGATCAATCTCATCAATGATCATCCGTGTCCTCATCCATATCCTCCAGATCGCACTGGCAATCTCCCGTGTCGCAGAAATCACATCGTGTCTTTCCGCAGAGTTCGCAGAGCACCATCTCCTGGCCGCATCCTTCGCATGTCTTCATAGGAAGCACACATCATTGTCTCGAATCTTCTTGCCATTTGCAATAGCAAGAAAAGGTAAATACGAAGCGCTAAATCCGAAATCCGAAAGAATCACGACTATTACAATATTCAGTGTTTGCATTTGTCTCGAATTTCGTGCTTGGATCTTCGGATTTCTATTCGGTTATCGTATGATGCAGCTCATGTCTATCGTGCAATCCAAACCCCTGGCCTACCGTCTCCGCCCGACAGAGCTCGACGACTTCGTGGGGCAGGACGACATCGTGGGGGAGGGGACGGCGCTGCGCACGTCGATCCAGCGAGATACGCTGCGATCGGTGATCCTCGCGGGTCCGCCGGGCTCGGGGAAGACCACGCTCGCGAGCATCATCGCGAAAGCGACGAACGCGGAGTTTGTGAGCCTCAACGCGGTCACGAGCGGCGTGAAGGACCTGAAAGCCGTGTGCGAGGAAGCCGAGCGGATGATGAACGGGATGAAGCAGCGCACGATCCTCTTCATCGACGAGATCCACCGCTTCAACAAGGCACAGCAAGATGCGCTTCTTCCCTACGTGGAAAACGGCAGCGTGATCCTCATTGGCGCGACGACGCAGAATCCCTATTTTGAAGTAAATCAAGCTTTGGTCTCACGTTCGCAGGTTTATCTCCTGAAACCCCTTTCGGAAGATCAGCTGCTGGACGTTCTGAAGCGGGCGCTCACGCATCCGGACGGATTTGCCGGCACACTGACGGTCGAGGAGAAGGCGCTGCGTCACATGGCAGCGGCAGCGAATGGCGATGCGCGCATCGCGTTAAACCTCCTCGAGCTCACGGCGATCACGGTCGGGAACAAGATCTCCATCAAGGATGCGGAGAAGCTCCTGCGCGACCGCAACATGCGCTACGACAAGTCGGGGGAAGACCACTACAACACCATCTCCGCCTTCATAAAATCGATGCGGGGGAGTGACGTGGATGCCGCGCTCCTCTGGATGTATAAAATGCTCCAGAGCGGCGAGGAGCCGCGGTTCATCTTCCGCCGGATGGCGATCTTCGCCAGTGAAGACGTTGGCAATGCGGATCCGCGCGCGCTCGGGTTTGTGATGGACGCCTGGCGAGCATTTGAGTTCGTCGGTCTCCCGGAAGGAGAATTTTTCCTCGCGCACGCCTGCGTCTATGTGACGCAAGCACCGAAGAGCAATGCCGTGACGATCGCCATGGGCAAGACGAAGAAGGCGATCCGCGATGCACCGTCACTCGAAGTACCGAATCACCTGCGCAATGCGCCGCTCAAGGGCATGAAAGAGCAGGGGTACCACGAGGGCTACCAGTATCCGCACCATGCGCAAGGAGCTGTCGTTTCGGCTCATTACTTTCCAGAGGGCATGCAGCCGCAGGATTTTTACGAGCCGACAGAGAGAGGATTTGAGAGCGAGATGCGAGAGCGGATGAACCGAGTGAAAGCCGCGATCCGCGCAGATGGAATGCGTGGGAAAAAGTAGCTAAATTAATAGTAATATGTTATAATAATACCAACACCCATATGAGTGCTTTCACGCAAACTCTGCGCCGTTTCGCGCACCATCACGATGAGATGCCGGCGTTCCACGCTGGCTATCTCGTGATCACGTTCCTCATCGCCGCGCTCTTCAACCTGGGGGTCTTCGCGATGCTCATCGCCGCGCACATGAGTCTCGACTACGTGAAGTACAGCGAGGTACATGAGTTCTCCTTCAGAAAAACACTTAAGGGAATGTTCTTCGAAAGCTTGATCGACATCATGCTCCTCTCCGTCGCGCTCGTCTTTGCGGTCTACCTGCACTACGCGGCGGGCCTCATCGCGCTCAGCGGACTCCTCCGTGCGGAGCAGACGATCCTCCGGGCGTTTGGCACGCTGGTGCCAAAGTTGGAGATCCTCCACCACGTGTACGTTGATTTTGTTGATGTGAAGCACCATATGAACTCGCTTCCGGAGGAAATGATGAAGGGCTGGACGATGGTCGATAAGGTGTGTGCTTTTTGCGCGGTTGCAGCGCTTCTGCTGGTTGCCTTGGCGCCGTACCTGCTCTCGCTCGATCAAGCGAACTTCACACAGATTCTGCAAGACCAGCTGATTCCGTGGAATCTCTAATTAGAAAGGAACCCCATGTGGAAAGAGATCCCGTTCGACGGTGACTGCTTCGTCATACCAGATGGTCGAGCGATTCACCTCCGAGCTGGAGGCATAGCGTGTGCGAAAATCGTCGAAGCGCTGATTGAGCGTGACGAGGCGATCGATCATGAGGCGCTTGTCCGCATAGAAGAGAAGCTTCTGCTCGGTAGTCGTGCGTTCCGGAGAGGGGAGCGTGAGCCCATGCACCGCAACAATCTCCGCAAGTTCAGGAAACCCTTGTTCTCGCAGAAATGCGGCACACGCCGCTTCGTGTCGCATGGCGGGATAGCGTGTTCTGTATGACGAGAAGACGCGATCCTGCTCTGGCGCGAGTTTGGAATCGAGCGGACCTGCACCGGGTTTAAAGTCAATGAATCGCAACAGGTCGTGGACTTCGGATGCCCGTGCGAGCGCGTCTTTGCGTACAATCATCGATTGCTTCATGAGAACCTCTGCCAGGCGCAGTGCGAATGCACCCACGGCATCGCAGTGACGTCCAATGTGCTCTGGGAGCAGGACTTCTTTCCTCCAAGCAAGAATCTGCTTGCGGGTGGGGAGCCGGAAATCGTCAAAGGTGAGATCCAGCGTTCTTCCCTGTCCTTTCTCTTCAAAATGCAGATCGATGTGCGGGTGACCCCTCCTCTTCGCCTCCGGAATTTTATCCGCCCACTCGATGACACGGATACCGGCGTGATGTTCACTGGCTGCCAGCACCTCGGGGAGGTGTCTTTTCTCTAAGCGATAGAGATCGAGGTGAATGAACTCACGGCCGCTTGTCGTTTGGTAGCGCTGCTCAAGGGCATAGGTGGGACTGGTGGGAAGATCTGCGACCCCCAATGCTTTTGCGAGCGCTTGGGTGAAATAGGTCTTACCTATACCGAGCTCTCCCGTGAGGAAAAGATCGACTGGAAAGGCATAGAGCGTTTTGGCCAATGACGCCCCTGCCAACTGGGTTGATTTAGCTTGTGGAAGCCAAAGTTGTAGGGTCTCAGCCATTGACCAAATTAGTAAAAAATGATATTATATCTATGTAAAACAAACTATGCATTTCCTGACGAATACACGACTTGGCTTTCGGGTTAAGCCCTTGCGCAAGCGTAAAGAACCGCATGCGATCCAATTCTTGACTGAAAAGATGTCTTTTTGGGTGGCAATCTTTTCGCTCTTTGCCTTCGTGACGGGAAACATGGTGGGACAGCATGGATGGCAGGTGTTCTGGAAGTCCGTTCTCGGCGAATTCGATGATAGCTTGATTGTGTACGAGGGAACAGTAACCCCCCTCGCCCAGGTACCCAACTACACCAAGTGGATCGGCAATTCCTACGACCACACCTGGCAGCAGGTACCGGAGCCGGCGCGCATGGCGCTGCCGGCGTATGACGAAGACAACAGGCACCCGGTCTACTCCGTAAATCACATGGGAAGTTATAAGTATGACGATGAGCGTGCAGAGGGCAGCCACAACGGCATCGACATCCGTGTGCCGGAGGGGACGCCCGTCCGCGCAATCGCGAACGGCATCGTCACGCGCATCAGCAACGACCCGGCGGGTTTCGGCAAGTACATCGTCATTCGCCACCCGCACATGCCCGATCCCGCCAACCCCAAAGTCACGACCGTGCTGCACTCAACGTACGCGCACCTGAGTTCCGTGCTCGTCTCCGAGGGCATGACTATCCGCAAGGGAGAGGACATCGGAGCCTCCGGCAAAACCGGTTTCGCGAGCGGCCCCCATCTCCACTTCCAAATCGATCGCGACGAAGCGCCGTGGCATCCCTACTGGCCCTTCACGACGTTTGAAATGCGCGAGGCAAAGATGAACTTCACGCAGGCGATCAATGCCGGTCTCCATCGCGAGAGGGGAGCGCTCTACTCCGTGAACCCCATGCTCCTCGTCCAGGCGAATTACTCTCCCGTGCTCGTCGCGTCGGAGCGCACGACGGGACAGGTGGAACGCGCGGAGCGAACCAGACTGAGCGTGAAAGAACGCCGTGCGCTGCGCATCAAGCAGCGCGAAGCGAGACTCATCGCCATGGGACAGCACGTGGCGGCCTCATCCGCTCCGTCGGTCGCAAGCAGCCCGATCGCCTCGCCGATCGTGGAGCAACCGGTCATCGTGCAGCGTGAAACGGTGGCCGCGACCGATGCGGTCACGACAGGCCCCCAGGGCGTCGCGCAGATCGAGTTCCGTCATGACGGCGAATTCAGCCGCGGCTGGGAGAAGGTGCGCGTGCGTCTGCTGGATGCCAACGGTCAAATCATCACCTCCCCGTTGCTGCGCAGCGACATCTACCTGCGCACGGCCTACGGCAAAGCCGAGTTCCGTCCGGAGATCCTCTCTGTCCTCGACTTCGAGGATGGCGAAGTGGTCATCGACGTGCTGCCCCGCAGTCGCGGCACGGTGGTGATCCAAGCGCAACCGACGGGGGAGATGAGTGCGCCGATGAAGTACGTCGATCAATGATAGAGAGCGGTCCCGAAGGACCGCTCGTCCAGCCCTCCTAGGGGGGATAGAGAGCTGAATGGAGCGATGGTAAAGCAAAATCAGATTTGTTCAAATACAGCGGCCCTTCAAGGAAGGGCCGCCTGTCCGACTCCTAGGCGGGGAGCGGGAGTCGAACTGCATGAGAGTAAATCAACAGACGATTTCTGCAACTATCACGGCAACATCATCGGAAGAACGTGAATGGCCGGCTCTTCATACGGGTGGACCTTTCGCACGGCCATGATGACGGGCTCCACGCGCTCGGCGGCAACCAGCACTTCGATCCGTTCCTCCGGAACCTCCTGCAGTTTTCCTTCCGAGCCGATCGTCGGATTCGATCCTTTCAACGGTCGAAATCGACCAACGCCTGTCATGGAAAAAGAGCAATTATCGTAGTTGCCGATCTGGCCGGCACCCCCGGATGCCAGCGCTTGCCGAACGGTGTCCGCATGCGACAGGGGAACGTAGACGATCAGGTGATAATGTGAAAACTCCATGGTTCAGCGATGGTAGCAGGCTCTGCACCCAACGTGTAGCATGGATCCGTTCCTGATCTGATCTTTTCATCATCAAACCCCGCCCTGCGGGGTAGAAACGTCGGAGGCTCTATGAGTCCGAAAAAAAGATGGGGCGTGTTCTGGTTCATCGTTGGTGTCCACATCCTCGCCTTTGCAGCCGTAGTGACATTCACCTGGGAAGGTCTCTTTGCGCTCGTCGCGCTCTGGATCCTCACGGGCATGGGCATCACCATCGGCTACCATCGGTGTTTGACACATCGCTCCTTCAAGACGTGGGAACCGATCCGTCTGTGTCTGGCACTTCTCGGTATGAGCGCCGGACAAGGCACGATCGCGGAGTGGGTGTCGATGCACATCAAACACCACGTGAAGTCGGACACCGAGGAAGATCCTCATTCCCCGCACTATGGAGGATTCTTGCGCGCACACATCAAGTGGTTATGGGAGCCCTTCACGACCGAGCAGAAGAGTGCGCTTTTCAGACGTTACGGAAGGCACATCGTGGAAGACCCCACACTCTGGTTTCTGAGTGAGCCGAAGGTCTACATCGCATGGATGCTCTTCACGATCATCCTCATCGGCCTCCTCGGGTTTTTGTGGGGAGGTCCGCGGATCTGCCTGTCCGTCCTCGTCTATGGGGTCGTGCTTCGTCTCGTCGTCGTCTACCACATCACGTGGCTCGTGAACTCAGCCACGCACCTGTGGGGCTATCGATCGTTCGACACGGACGACGACTCGCGCAACAACTGGATAGTGGCATTGTTGGCTCATGGCGAAGGCTGGCACAATAACCATCACGCAAACCAGATGGTTGCGAATCACGGACAGCGGTGGTGGGAGCTCGACACGAGCAAAATCGTCATTCGACTCCTCGCATTTTTCAGACTTGCGCGGAACGTCTACTGGTACAACGTCGCCAAGCAGAAAGTGGAAGTCTTGTACCGGTCGCTTGATCAGGAACACGCGGGAGCCTCGTAGGTTCCCGCAAAGGGCAGCACACCCGTGCTGCTCTTTTGAAGGACTCAGACTTTTCGAATGGTCGGAGGCAACCTGTAGGGTTTCGAATACAGCGAGAGCGAGAGCATCACGAGGAAGAGCAGAATTGCCGCGACAAATTTTTCGAACGTGCTCAGAAAGAGCGCCGTGACCCCGAAGGCCGTGCCGATCGCGGCCGTAAGGAAGATGATCTGCCGGGGGGACCATCCCTTCGCGAGCAAACGATGGTGGAGGTGCTCGTCTTTCGTATTGCCGCGGAAAATGGACTCGCGTTTCGCAAGACGCCGGATGACGACGAGGGCGCTGTCGATCAGCGGCACGCCGAGGACGAGGAAAGCCGTCGCCACCTTGCCGCCGGAGTAGATCGTGAGGACGCCCAGGAGCAGCCCGAAGAACATCGAACCGGTGTCGCCCATCAGCACCTTCGCAGGCGGAAAATCGAACACGAGCGCGGCGGCAGCGACCCCCGCGAGAAGAAATGCAATGAGCGCGAGATCGGGCTGGCCGACCCGATCGCTCGCCGCGAGGAAACCGATCGTCAGGAAACCGATGAGCGAGAGCGTGCTCACCTGTCCCGGGATGCCGTCGAACCAGTTAAGCGCGTTCATCGTGAGGCCGAGCCAGAAGATCGTGAACGCAGCCCCGACGAGCGAGGGATTGCTGAACAGCGGCCAGACGATCGCGAGGCGGTCGAGCGGGATGACCTCGCCACCCGTCCAGGCCTCCAACGGATTGGTCAGCGAAAAAATGCGGGTGCCCGTGAGGAAAATGAGGATCGCCACGAAGACCTGCAGAGCGAGACGTAGCGAGGAGGGGAGGGGAGTGCGATCGTCGATGAAACAAAAGGCCGCGAGGATCGCGATGCCGAGGACGAGGCCGACCGTCTGTGCAACCCAGGGCGCGATCGCGCTGAAGAAGAAGAGAAAGGTCAGAACGGAGAGAATCCCGGTGGGGTAGGGGAGTCGCGGGCGGTTAAGCCCGTAGCGCTCGGGAAAATCGAGGAGCTTCCACTGGGGAAAGAGTTTCAGGGCTCCCCAGTGCAACCCAACCGAGACCACGAACGCCAAGAGGGGAACGAGAACCATCATTGGTTGTCCCGGAGCATAGCATCCTTTCAATGGGGAGAAGAATTTTGAAGAACCGCGACCCCTCTACTACA
>JACPYA010000074.1 GCA_016196295.1 Candidatus Peregrinibacteria bacterium
ATGTAGTCTATGATTCCAGAGCGGCTCATCTTCATTGTCGCTGCCAATCCTTGCTCCCCAGAAATTCTTCTCTTAGGCATGGTCGCAAGCATCTTCGACATCATTGCGATTTTCATGAGAGACCTCGTGAGTGCGACGTGAGCGTCACACGTCTGAACAATTTGAGCGTGTGCATCGGTCCATTCATCTTTTTCGAAAACATTGTCGCAGTGCGACCAGAAAATCTGATTCAATGTATCGATCGCCATCACGAGTGCAGAGAGCGATTCAGTTGTTGTATCAGGATCGGAGGCGGGAGTGGAAAGCTGCTTGGCCATAAGGGCAAAGAGTAGCAGAATGCTCAAACATGAAGCTACTCTTCACCCGTTTTCCACTGGAAAGTGCCCTCGGCGGCGCGGAGATCCAGACGATCTCCCTTATGAGGGGGCTGACAAAGAAGGGGCATGCCATTGCCTTCGCCGGGAGCTGTCCAATGCTCTTACAGTTCGCACAGAAAGAGGGGATCCCAAATGTGGAACTTCGGATCGGCGCACCCCCGGTCTCGGAGTGGCATGTGCTGACTTTTCTGTGGCGAAAACAGAGGATGCAGAGATCGTTGGAGAGCATGCTCGAACAGTTTCATGACATCGACGCGGTTTTCATGCTGAGCCTCTCGGAAAAAATTCTTCTGACACCGCTCGCGCTGCAAAAAGGATTGAAAGTTTTTTGGATTGAGCATGATCGCATGGGGCCGTGGCTCTCCAATAATCCATGGCTTTCGAGGCTTCGCGACATGAGCAACTACGTCACGATTGTTGTCGTGTCTGACCTCAGTAAAAAAATCTACGAGGATCTTGGATTCAAACATGTCATTGCGATCCCAAATGGGATCGACTTGGATCGATTTGCTCTCCCCCCTCGTGGGACCCCCATCCCCCGACCCCTTCCCGAATTAGAACCCCTATCCCCCGACCCCTTCCCCCGAGGGGAGAAGGGGAGCAGCCAAGCGGAAAAAGAATTTTTTCCAAAGCCAGCAACCAATCCCTACATTCTTGGGTTTGCTCGGAACATGCGCAAAAATCCGGCACTAGCGGAAAAGATGCTTTGGGAAGAATTACGATTTGAAAAACTCGGAGTCAATTTCCGCAGACAACATCCCGTCCATAACACGATTCTTGATTTTTATTGTCATGAAGCTCGTCTCGGAATCGAATTGGACGGAGGAATCCATCATGGAAAATATCAATCGCTGAGCGACGCAGAACGAGACAGTTTCTTATCAGAACTTGGGATTCATGTATTGCGATTTAAAAATGAAGAAGTATTAGATACCCTATCTTCGGTCGTTGAAAAAATCAGAAAGCACTTAACAAAACAAACAAACAATTCCCTTCCCCCCTCGGGGGAAGGGTTAGGAATAGGGGACCACATGGGAGGGGAATTAGAAATTGCAGAGCCACAAGGAATTCATATCGGCTGCGTTGCCCGCCTCACCGAAGACAAAGGCGTCGATCTCCTTATTCAAGCCGTCAAAGATATCCCCGAGGTCGATCTTACGATTCTCGGATCGGGCCGTGAGGAAGGCTATCTCAGCACAATGATTGGAAATGATGATCACATCCGCATCATCCGTCATCTCGATGACCTCGGCGCCTTCTACCGATCACTCGATGCACTGATTCTCCCCTCGCGCGAGCACGACCCCTTTGGCCTCGTTGCGGCAGAGGCCATGAGTCTCGGCATTCCCGTGCTCGTGACCGATGCGACGGGTATCGCAAGTTCCCTCCACGATGGAACAGATGCGATTGTCGTGCATGCCAACGATCTGACCGCCCTCAAACAGGGGATTCGGCGGTTGCTGAACCCCGAAGTTCGCGAAGCGATCGGGCGAGGGGGAAAAGAGACTGCAACAGAGAAATTTTCTCTGCCAACTATGATAGATAGATACGAAAAACTATTGCATTCATAACGAATGTGAAGCAAAGAAACCGAAGAAACCGACGAGTCCGAGGAATGAGATTTTCCTTGGTTTCATTGGTTTCATTGGATTCTTCGGTTTCCCCTCGAGAAGGAGTGTGACACTCACCTGTATCCATCGTTATAGTCACCGCATGCGACGTTGGCTTCTTTTTGGAGCGCCGATCATTCTTGGCATCGTCACGGCGGTCGCGACCGCCGTGACATCGCCACATCACGAAATAAAAATATTCGCCGACCCCATCGACGCGCTGAGTGTTGGATTCAGCAACGATGCGGGTGAGCTGGAAGTGAGTGCGAGGATCGCAGGCCAATGGACCGACTGGGAAACGCTTGAAACACAAGATGAACCCGATCCGCTGCTGCGAGAGTCAAACCTTGTGATCTTTCCAGGAGCAACATCAACAGTGCGGTTCCGTGGCACCCGTGACTTCAATGTGCATCCTATTCGCATTTCACATGAACCGATTTCCTACGAACTGGCCTCTCATGATGCGTTTCCACGCCCACGCGTCCTCAAGAGAGCCGATTGGGGTGCCGATGAATCGCTGCTGGTTGATAGCGGCGGGGAAGAGCACGCCGACGAGCCGCAGGCATCCGTCGGGGACAATGGGAACGGCAACGGAACGCCCTCCAATCGCGTGAGAGATTGTGAAGATTTACATGCAAACTACCCGGATGAATTCACAGTAGAACGCACTGTGATGGAAAACGAGAACGGCGAATTGCTCCGGTGGCCCCAGCAATATTCGCCGCAGGTGCGCGTGCTGGTCGTGCACCACACGGCCTTGAAAGTGAACGGCGACGACAGGCACCCCGTCGAACGCGTGCGGGCGCTCTACCAATATCACACGCTCAACCGTGGTTGGGGCGACATCGGCTACCATTACATAGTTGATGAAAAGGGACAGATCTACGAAGGACGTGCGGGCGGCAGGAATGTCATCGGCGGGCATGTGTATTGCAACAACGTCGGGACCGTCGGCATCGCGCTCCTTGGCAATTTTGACCTGGAGCAGCCGACCCAAGCGCAGATGCGAAGCCTCCAGTGGCTGCTTGCCGACCTCGCGGAGGAATACGACATCAACCTCTCGAGGAATGTCACCTTCCGAGGAAAATCTCTTCCGCCTATCGTCGGGCACAGGCAGCTGGTCTCGACGGAATGCCCGGGCTACTACGTCTGGGAAACACTCGATCAAGTGCGTAGGAATACCAGTAGCGGCAACCTTGGCGCTGGGATCGTCTTTCCGAACCTCAAGAAAAAATATGAAGATCGCACCGAGACACGCAAGGCGAAACGAGCGATTGCGGCGCCGCGTCCGGTACGCACGACTGGGCTCTTCGCCGCGGGATCGGAAAACATCCTCGGCCGTCCGGGCGAGGAGATCCTCTTCACGATGAAATACGTCGCGGGCACGAAGTCCGTGAAACGGCGAGAGGACATCGGAAAAATCGCGAAGTCGCGGCCGGACCTCGGCCTCTGGCAGGAGATCAACGGGCGTTTCCTCCGCATGACCAAAAACGTCGATGCGCCGGAAACCGTGAAAGCGGGAGAGGAAGTGCTGATCCGCATCCGTGCGAAGCTCCCAAACGACCCCGGCACGACGACACTGATGCTCGGCGACGTGAGTTATGTCTTCAAAACAGAGGGCCGGAGATCTCGGTCGGCTATTGGAGAATCAAGCAGACAGAGTCCGCTTCAATTTCCCTCTTCGCGAAACGCCCCCAGCCCCTCCGTCGGGGGAGGGGTGGCCCGAAGGGCCGGGGAGAGGGGGGGCACAGGCAAAGAAAATGAGAACAAGACCACAGAGAAGACCGATCAGAATGACAGAGAGAGTCAGCCGAGCAATATAAGCCTCATCCGCATTCGTCTCGGCTACGAAGGCGCAGACGCACGCATCGAAGGCTCCAACACACTGCTCAATGGCGCATCGGTCACGGGTCCTGTCCTACTCTCCGTGGATGGATCGAATTGCCGTGCGCGTGAGTCGAACACAAGTGGCGTTCTTCGGCTCGAGAGCGTGTCGCCACTCAAGATCGCATCATGGAATCGGCCAGCCAATCGCTTCCGAGGAGCTCTCGAGTGCCGGGTCATCGAGGGAAAACTCGTGCTGATCAATGAGCTCTCGCTCGAGGACTACCTCGCGGGCCTCGCCGAGGAACCAGACTCCGAACCATGGCAGAAGCAGCGAGCCTTTGCGATCGCCGCCCGCACGTACGCGGCGTACTACATTGATGCATCGAATCCTCGGAAGTTTCCGGGGATGCCCTATGACGGGTCGGATAGCCCGGCGACCTTCCAAGCGTACGGCGGAGTCCTGTTTGAAGAGCAAAACTCCCGGTGGACTGCTTCCGTGAAAGACACCGCGCATCAGGTGCTTCAGAAAAACGGCAAGACCATCAAAGCGCCGTACTTTTCGAGCGACGCCGGCCGCACGCGCTCTCTCGAGGAAGCGGGGTGGAAGGATTTCCCATTCCCGGAAATATTTTCGAGCAAAGAAGACCCGTGGTGTAGCGGCATGCAGCTCTGGGGTCACGGCGTCGGGATGTCTGGCTGCGGGGCGGAGGGGCAAGCGAACGAAGGCAAGACCGCGGAGGAGATCCTGCGGTACTACTACCCCGGAACGATTATTGAAAATTTGCCGTGATCAACAACATGGACGTCGTTGGCCCTTCGAAGAAGTCACATCGGCAAGCTCTGCGCGCTTTTTTGCCGTGAGCTGCTTCAATTGTTGTGCGGCAAACGCTTCCAGCGGAGCGAGAGCTTCTAAATAGAGCGCGCGATGTTTTTCGTTGGGATCGTAGGCACCTCTGCGCAAATCGTCACGGGCTCCTTCCAATGCATGCACTTGACTGACTTCACCGATCGCCTGCAATTCTCCCAAACGCGGCGGAGTGGAGATCGCTTCCGCCAAACGACCCCTCACTTGAAATACTGAAGGTTCATCGGGCAATCCTTGAAAGATGTTTTCACGTCCACTTTGCTCGATAAGATAGCGTGCGGTCAGCAATCGGGCCTTGTCGTCTGCATCCGTAATGAACATTATACCATCACGCTGAAGCGGAAGCACGGGTCCGCGCAAGGAGGAATATTGGAATCCTGCCGGTGGTATTGAAGAGGGAGGAAGCATGCCTCGAGACTCCTCCCTCCTCTCCCTAGAGTCAAAAGATTTCGATCATGCCGTACGAAGAGCATGACATGAAGCGGTGATCATGCCACCGCGGCGCCAGCCGGGACGGACTCTGGGACTGCGTTCGTTACACCCAAGGCTTTGAGGAGATCTGCGATGCGATCGCACTGCTCCCACTTCACGCCGAGCTCTTCGCGTCCCATGTGCCCGTACGCCGCGAGCTTTTTGTACTGCGGCTTGAGGAGATCCAAGTCGCGGATAATGGAGGCCGGTCGCAGGTCGAAGACCTTCGCGATCGCTTTCTCCAGCGCGCGGTCGTCCGTCTTGCCCGTTGCGAACGTATCGACGTGGATGGAGACCGGGGCGGCAACGCCGATGGCGTAGGCCACTTGGACCTCGCACTTTTTGGCGAGCCCCGCCTCCACGACGTGCTTGGCGACCCACCGTGCCGCGTACGCGGCAGAACGATCGACTTTGCTGGGATCTTTCCCGGAGAAAGCTCCGCCGCCGTGGCGGCTGTATCCGCCGTACGTATCGACGATGATCTTCCGGCCCGTGAGACCGCAATCTCCCGGAGGCCCGCCGATGACGAAGCGGCCCGTCGGGTTGATGTGGTACTTGGTCTTGTCATCCAGCCACTCGCCGCAGATGGGCTCGATGATGTGTTTCTTGATATCGCTGCAGATCTGCTGGTGCGTGACGTTGTCTGCATGCTGCGTGGAGATGACGACGCACTCGATGCGCTCCGGTCTGCCGTCGTCGCTGTACTGCACGGTCACCTGGCTCTTGCCGTCCGGACGCAAATACGAAAGACCGTTCTTCTTCCGTACGTCCGCGAGCTTTTTCGTGAGCTTATGCGCGAGGGCGATGGGCAGCGGCATGAGCTCCGGCGTCTCGTCGCACGCGAACCCGAACATCAGCCCTTGGTCTCCGGCACCCTGTTCTTTCTTCACGTCTTCTTTCGCATCCACACCCATCGCGATATCGCTGCTCTGCGCGCCAACGCTCACGAGCACCGCGCAGGCCTTGTGGTCGAAGCCGAACACCGCGTCGTCGTAGCCGATCTCCTGGATCGTCTTGCGAGCGATCCCCGCGATGTCGATGTATCCGGATGTGCGCATTTCCCCGGCGACGAGCACGAGGCCCGTCGTCGCGAGACACTCGCACGCAACGTGAGAGTTTTTGTCCTGCCGCAGCGCGTCATCCAAGATGGCGTCAGAGATCTGGTCACAGAGTTTGTCCGGGTGACCCTCGGTGACGGATTCGGAGGTGAAGAAGTACGACATGGTGCTTAGTGGTTAGAAATTAGTGATGAGGTAGCGAATAAAAAAATCTCTTCCCGTACGAGAAGAGTCAGATGTTGCTATCTCTCCCCGTGAGCCATGTCGTTCGCGAACGACGTGGGAGCGGGCTGGATTTCCCACCCTTCGACTCGCTTCGCTCGCCCAGGGCAAGCCGTGCAATTCGGGGTTGGGGGACGCCTCCGTAAGGGGCCAGATCCCCTGTCTCGCCGTAGTCCCGTCCCGCAAGTGCGGGAGGACGAAGGCGGACTGGGCGTCTCTCTGGATAGGCGGTGGTGTGCACGTAGCTTAGCTCAAAGTATCTCTATTGCAAGCAGATCTAAGCGGCTTTTGGCGGCTGCTGGATAGCAAGGTTTCTCGCCTGAACCCAGGGCTGTGTTCTCAGAAAACATTCCTGACATGCACCATGCAAGACAGTACTGCGGGAACCGATTTCTTGTTCCACATACATCGGACAGGCGGATTCTTTTTGATGAATGGATCGACATTCATGTTCTGCGGCTGCCAAGGCAAATTGCGAGTCAGCCATCATGTCGGGGCGGGAACCAAAGATCAGTGCACGTTGTTCTTCCATACTCGATCCAGGTCGCGGCATATGCAGAACGTACCCTTGTTTTTCTGAAGATCAAGGAAATCATTTTTTCGGCTTCCAAAAGAGCTCATTTTAAATGATTCTGAGATCGATTGTAGGCTTTGGTATGCTATGTACGATGCGTGTCCTGATTTCCTGCAGATCGCTCGGCGGGATGAACGGAGGGCAGCAGCGAAATGTGTGTTCGATGATCCACGCGCTTGCGAAGCACTCGGTGACGGTCGTCACCAATCGACTGATCGAAGGAGGGGAAATCCCCGCGCATCGAGACCTGACGGTGCTTCTCGCACACGCTGGCACTCCTTCGGGGCCGTATGACATGTACCTGGAAATGCAGAGCTCGCCGTCCCTCGTGAAAGACT
The DNA here is from genome assembly GCA_016196295.1 of Candidatus Peregrinibacteria bacterium. Classification (GTDB taxonomy): domain Bacteria; phylum Patescibacteriota; class Gracilibacteria; order Peribacterales; family Peribacteraceae; genus JACPYA01. Next base: position 7,343 of record JACPYA010000074.1, read on the forward strand.
GCGATGCACGCGTGAAGATCCTCATGCCAAGCGGAGACGATGTGCACGGTCGCGAGAAGCTCTTCGATCGCATCGCGCTCCAAACACCGGCCGGCGCTAAGTATTTTGCAGATGCATCCAAAGCGCTCTATTTGCCACCGCCCTACGAAGCCCTGCCGCGAGCGAAGAAACCTGCCGTGAAGCTCCCAAGGCGCTACTTCCTCACGGTCTTCAATCCCTACAGCCGCCTCACCGACGATGGTTCGGGCCTAAACCCTTATAAAGGGTACGACATCCTCGCGCGGGTCGCCCCGCAGTCTCCGCTCCCCATCGTCTGGTGTCACAGCAATCGCTCGATCGAGAGCGCAGAGCCCCTCACCAAGGCGCCAAACATCCTGCACATCGAACATGCATCTCCAGGCGAGCTGCGCCACCTCTATGAACATGCCACTGCGTACGTATGCTTCTCGCGCGACGAGGGATTTGGCTGGGCCATCGCCGATGCGCTGGCTGCAAAGATCCCGGTCATCAGCAGGGATATCGGCGTGCTCACCATGTTCGAAAATGTGCACGGTATTTATCGGTATAAGAGTGAAGATCAGCTGTTGAAATGGCTTCACCTCGGGCTCTACGAGAAATCGCGCTGTGAGATAAAAAAACTGGATCCCTCGCTCTTCCTGGAACGCCTGGAAGATGTTCTTCGCGTGACCGTATGAATACGGCTTCGCGATACTGGCAAAAATTAGTGGCGAGCTCTCTCCACTTGCATGGACAAACCATCTAGTCAGTATTCCGTGGCAAACGTACGTGCCGACGCCGGAAGACAGTGCCGAAGAGAATGTGCTTACGCGCATCACGCACCGAAAGGCGAAGGAGAGTCCCGCATTTTCCAAGGTGATCGTTCCGAAATCGATCTTTTCGCACCCCGAGTTTCGACTCGGCGAGGGCAGCCACTTCGTGCAGAACCCCGTGACGGTCGCCCAGCCAATCGAAGGACTGTTTCTCGCGCACTTCCCCGTGCGCTCGTCTGCGCAACTCCACAGAAAGGCGGGGAACTTCGCCCGGCGCAATCTCGTTCCCGGAAAACCTGCCAACCAGTCCTATCATTTAAAAATACTCGCCGACGAATGCCGCACGAGCGACACATTTTCCGCAAAAGATCTGCAGCGCATTGCTGCGACGTACGCCGCTCGCGGACCGGTGGATGAATCGTTGGTTCTTGATCCCATTGAAATGACCAAAGAAACAAGTGTCCAAATAATGCATCAATAATCAAATTATGATCATTGGTCCTTATATGTGAACCTTCTTTGCCTGCCTGCCGGCAGGCAGGTTTCTTGTTTCTTCGGTAATTCTCGTCCTCTACAATGGGCCTTCAATGCTGACCGCCGCAGACACTCCGTTTAGCTTTATCCTCTTTGGTGCCTCGGGACACCTGGCAACCATCAAGATCTACCCGGCGCTCTACGTGCTGGCCCTCAAAAAGCGCCTCCCGAAGGATTACGTGATCGTCGGCTACGCGCGCACGGAGATGGATGATATGGCATTCCGCAAAATGGTGGAGGAGTCGGTCCGCAAGGACATGAGCGAAGTGAATGAGAAAGTCCTTACAGATCTTTTGAAACACATGCATTACGTGCATGGGCAGTACATGGAGGCGAAGGACTTTACGGCGCTTGCAAAGGCCCTGGAACAGTGGGAGAAAGGGGGAAGTTGGGTCCGTCTGGCGTATCTATCGATCCCTCCCACGGTCTTCACGGCCGTTTTTCAGAACCTCTGCAAAGCGGGAATTCACAATAAGAAAAACTTGTTCCGCTGCATCGTGGAAAAACCCGTAGGCCATGATCTCGGGAGTTTTGAGGAGATCAGGCATCAGCTCACCGACTGCTTCGACGAGAAAGAGATCTTTCTCCTCGATCATTACCTGGGCAAAGAGGCCGTGCGCAACATCTACTACCTGCGCGCGAGCAACCCGGTGCTGGAGCGGGTCTTCAAAAATACGTTGATCCATCACGTGGAAGTGACGGCCAGCGAGCCTGCGGGGATAGCCGGGAGAGCCGGCTACTACGAACACACGGGAGCCTTCCGCGACATGTTCCAGTCGCACCTCCTCGAGATGTGTTCCCTCCTCACCATGCGCCAGATCGAAGAAGGCGAGTCCTTCCGCGAGAGCCGCCAGAATGCGCTGGAGCAGTTCTACCTGCCACCGGCAGGCGACCTGGATGAGATCGTGCTGCAGGGACAGTACGAAGGCTATGAAAAGGAAGAAGGCATCGCAAAGGGATCAAAGACGAACACCTACGCGACGCTCAAGCTCCTCTCGCGAAGTTCCCGCTGGCAGGGCGTTCCTTTTTATCTGCGATCGGGAAAGAAACTCGCGAAGAAAGAGACAAGGATCTCCATTCAATTTCAACCGCCGAGTGTCATATGGAAGGGGAGCACGCCGAACCGTCTCGACATCATCCTCCAGGGAGAAGCCGGCATGCGCCTGCACCTCCAAACGAAGATCGGCGGCAGCGAGCCGGAGTTCCGTCCGCTCATTATGGAGGACCCGCTCGTGTGCCTGGGCGACTGCTTGCCCGAGCACGGCCTCCTGCTGCTTGAAGCCATCGACGGCCGTCAGCAGTGGTTTCTGCGGTTCAACGAAGTGCAGGCTTCATGGCGGCTCCTCGACCCCATCCAAGCGCACCTGGATCGCCCGGATACGCACCTCTACCGCTACAAGCCCGGGTCGAAAGGACCCATGGAAGCGGAGGGGTGGATTGCAAGAGATGCGACACGGTGGTTATCATAAAATGACCAAAAGTCACAAAGGACAAAGAATAATGCCAAGGAACGTCGCTCGCGAGCGACGTTCCAAGGAATCAGGAATCAATGGCCTTGTATGGATCATTGGTATTTTGATCGGGTGGGTTTTTCTTTGTTGTTTGTCTCTTCGGTAATTCTTCAAAATCTCATACACTATTTCTATGAAAGATTATCCCGTCATCGTTTCCGGCGACGAAGATGCATTCGTACAGAGTGCGAAAGATTTTCTCGAGCGAGAGATCGTTTCGGCCATTCAAAAAAACGGCCGTGCCGTCATCGGCCTCTCCGGTGGTTCCACGCCGCGACCAATCTACGAAGCACTTGGCAAAAGCAGGCTGATCGATTGGTCCAAAGTGTGGATTTTCCTGGTGGATGATCGATACATCCGCCCCGATGATCCAAAGAGCAACCAATTTCTCCTCCGATCGACGCTGCTCAAAAATGCCGCGATCCCTGAATCGCAAATCATCTTTCCCGATGTATCGTTGCCGCTTCCAGAATGCATTGA
>JACPYA010000070.1 GCA_016196295.1 Candidatus Peregrinibacteria bacterium
AGACCGCGCAGGTGAAGCTCTTCTCGTGGTCCGGCCCCTCCGCTTCGATGACCTCGTAATGCGGCGTGATGCCAAATTTCTCCTGTGCCTGTTCCTGGAAGACACTTTTCTCATCGCGGTGCTTGCCCTGCGCGAGAAGCGTCTGGAGATTGCGGATGATAAACTTCTCGCAGAAGGCTTTCGCCACGTCGTAGCCCTGGTCCAAGTAGATCGCCCCGATGAGAGCCTCGACGGCGTTTGCGAGGGTTGAAGTTTTCTTGCGCCCGTCGCTTGCCTCTTCCCCACGACTCATGAAGAGGTAATCTCCGATTTTGAGTTCCTTCGCAACCTGCGAAAGATGATTGCCCTGCACAAGTGCGGAGCGCCAGTTCGTCAGCTCGCCTTCGGACTTCTTCGACATGTGGTAGAGGTACTCCGTCGTCGCAAGTTCCAGGACGGCGTCGCCCAGGAACTCCAGGCGCTCGTTGTTGCCATGCGCGGAACTCTCCTTCACCGCGGAGCGGTGTACCAGGGCTTGAACCAAAAATTCTTTGTTGCGGAAGCGAACGCCGATTGCTTTCTCCAGATGTACGAATGGAGTCGGATGTGCCATGGGGAAATTATACGGGAAATACCCTAAGAAACAAAAAGCAAAGAAATTCCCCAAACATCAAATTTCAAGAACCTTGGGAGCTGTACTTTGAAGCATTTCTTTGTCATTTGTTTCTTCGGTACTTCAAATCACTTTCGGTGAGCAATCGCATTCAAAACTCCATTCACGAACTTTCCACTCTCTTGCGTGCCGTACTCCTTCGCGATGTCGATCGCCTCGTTCATGACGACAGCCTGCGGGGCGTCATTTGCAAAGAGGAGTTCGTACGTGCCGATGAGGAGCGTGCAGCGAGAGATGGGATCCATCCGTTCCAGCGGCCACTGTGGCGCGTGCTCTGCGACGGCTTTCTTCACATCCTCTTCCTTCTCGAGCACGCCGCTCAGGAGCTTCAATGCAAATTCCTGATCGTATTCTCCAAATTCCGATACATCCTTCTCAAGCGCGGTGAGCGGGTCGATCTGCGGTCTCTTCTCACGTTCGAAGAGAACTTGCATGACGGCGATGCGCGAAAGATGTCGGCGGCGAGCCATGGAAATTAGGACTTAGGAATTAGGACAGAGGACTTAGGGATTTGCATGACATCAGTTTTTTGCAAATCATCCATCTTTGCAATAAGAGCATTCAATAACCGATGGACATGTGTAGAATCATCCAATAATTCATTTTTCAATTTCAAAGAAACGTATGAAACCCTCTCGCAATAATGAACGAAGTTCATGACCTCGATCAATCCGACTTCGCCTCGCTCCGCTCGGCTACGCCGGACAAGGGGCTTTTGTGCTGTGGCACTGCAAGCGAAGTCAATGGTTTGACCCGCCCGAACGATCTGATCGTTCGGATCGGGCGGGTTCCCCGGAGCTTGCTCCGGAAGAGGGAGTCCAGAGCTTGTTCTGGGGTTCATACCAATGATTTCACCACGAGCCTGGACATATTTATGCATTTTATCCGGATATGTATATCTACCGAATCCTTCAGCGAAATTAGCTGCAAGAGAAAGTGACGCGCGACGCATCTGTTTTGTAACTCCATAAATTTCTTCTTTGGGAAAGGATTTGGTTACCTCATGAATCTTTACCGCAAGATCCATTGCCTTTTTCCACGCATCCAATTGGGTGAAGTCTGTGAGCATTGGTCGATTTGGGATCCTAAATCCTAATTCCTCCGTCCTAAGTCCTCGTCAGGCTTTGATCCTCGTGATATTTTCGAGCGCCTTATCCGCCTTGTTCTTCGGCTCGGCCGGAGCGGCGAACGGTGAGTTTTGCTTGTTCGTGAGACGGCGCATCTCATCGATCAGGTACTGCGAGTGCTGACGACGTCCGTCGCTCTTGGGTTTCCGCTTTTTAGGGGTAGGTCTCTTTCCCATGGGACGGGAAGGATAGAGACAGAATTGGCCCATGTAAAGCCAATTTAGGGGTTAGGTTCTTGTTTTTAGTTATTGGTTACTGGTTGGAAACTAATAACTAAAAACTAGTAACCAATAACCTATCTCCGATTCCCCGACATCGCGACCATGAACCGCACGACGTACAGGAAGAGGTTGAAGATATCGAGATACAGACTGAGCGCGAGCAAGAAAGGATTCCCTCCCGCGCGTGCTTGCACCTGCGTGCGCTGGATGTCGAACGTGATGAAAGCGGCGAAGAGGAGCACCCCGGCGCCGGCGATCACAAGCTCGAGCTGCTGGAGGGCGGGAAGGAAGATCTGCAGGATGCCGACGACCAGGAGCCCGATGAGCCCCATGAAGAGCACGCCGCGCATGCCTGCGAGATTAATGGACGTGGTCCTCGCAAACACGGCCGCAGCGGCCGTCATGAAGACGGTTGTAAGCGCGGCATCGAAGAGGATGACACTGCCGTTTTCAAAATTCGAAAGGACGTAGTAGAGCAGGTACGGTGTGATCGTGAAGCCGGAGAGCACCGGGAAGAGCCCGAACAATATGTAGTTGAGCGGGCTCTTATTCGCCCAAAATCCGGACGTGAAGATGATCGCAAGCTCCGCGATCAGGAAAATGATGTGCGCCCCGGTGAAGAGGAGAGTTTGGGCCGCCATCGTTCCGAAGAACACGCCAAAGAGCGTGAGGAGCATCGCGAGGGTGAGAAGACCGTAGACCTGCGCTTCGGTGCTCGGAGAAAGTGTGATGGCCTGAGAGCGGCTCGATGCGAAGGTTGTCATGAGAGTATTGTAGGAATTTATACGAATAATTCAATGATCTGAGCAGGTTTTAGGGGTTAGGTGTCAGGGCTTAGACAAGGTCTAGAACCTAAAACCTAACACCTATCCCCTAATGAGCTTTTCTGCTATAATAATTGGATTTCATGAACCTTCTTTTCCCTGCCCTCCTTGGCCTTGCCGCAGCCCTTTTTCCGCAGTCTGCGGAGGCTCTCTCGATCCCCATCAACTTCTGCGGGATGGGAGGACTGGCCTGCACGGGCGGAGGAGCGGGAGGACTCGCCGGATACGTCGAGCGAGTGTTCGTGAATGCGCTCGGGATCGGGTTCGTCGGTCTTGCCGGAGCGATGTTCTTCTATTACGCCGTGCAGCTCATCACGGGCAGCAATGACGAGAGCACGGTGACGGAGGCGAAGACCGCGTACGGGCATGCCATCGCGGGAGGCGCCATCGTCTCGCTCGCCGGAGCGATCGTCCATGCGTTCACGCCGGGTGTCGGCGGTCCCGGGAGCGTGCTCGTGAATCCCATCCCCGTCGAAATCGGATTTGCGAACGCCATCGAGTACTTCCGCTTGATCATCGGCACGGCGCTCATCATCAACACGGTCGTGCAAGGGATCCGCTTGATCCTCGCGCAGGGCGATGAAGCCATCAGCGCCGCGCGCAAGCGCGTGCTCTTCGGATTCATCGGCGTCGCGATCGTCTTGCTCGCGAACGCACTCGTCATCGCGGCCTACCCGCCGGCGGGAGCGAATTCTGATGTGATCAACAGTGAATTGGTCGGTCTTGCGAACTTCTTCCTCACCTTCTTCGGCTTCCTCTGCGTGGTCACGCTCGTGGTCGCCGGCCTCATGCTCGTGGTGTCCGTGGATGAGGGTCTCAAGGACAAAGCGAAGACCGTCGCCAAGACGGCCATCATCGCGCTTGCGGTGATCTTCAGCGCGTTCGTCATCGTCAATGCATTCATCACTCTCTGATGTCATTCCTCTCTCTCTTCCTCGGCTTGCTGGCAGCGATCTTGGTCCCGGATGCATTCGCGGGCCCCATCGAAACCGGCGCGGCGGGAACCGTGGGGGGACTCCTTCCCAATCCCGGGAATAACTTCAACACGATCGTCTCCACGTTCGTCGTCAATTTCCGCCCCCTTGTCTTCATCGTGGCGGTCTTCGTCATCACGCTCTCGGGTTTCCGCATGATCATCACGGAGGAGGAGGAATCGTTCAACAAAGCGAAGCGCATCATCAGCGCATCCGTCACGGGCGTGATGCTCTCGTACCTCGTGGAGCCGTTCATCGATGCCTTCTACGGGGACGGGAACGTGTTCGGAGCGATCGGCATCGGAGCAGTCCCGCGCGGCAATGCCGCTGCCGGTGCATCGGTCTTGAGCGAGGAAGCACTCGGCGTCATCGAATGGGCACTCACGATCGTCGGCGTGCTCGCCGTCTTCATCATCATCATCAGTGGGCTCAAGGCCATCGCCAACGCCGGTTCGGAGGAAGGCATCACGCAACTTCGCCGCACGGTCTTCACCGTCATCTCGGGCATTTTGCTCATCGTCTTCCGCATTGCGATCAATGACACGCTCGGCCTGCCAGAAGCCTCGGGCGCTCCCGGAGCACCGGGACCCGGCCCGCTGATCGGAGCTGCGATTCAGATTCTCAATTTCATTCTCGGGTTCCTGCTCATCGTCGCGATCGCGATGATCATCTACGCCGGTTTCCAGATGATCCTCAACTTCGGCCAGGAAGACCAGTATACCAAAGCGAAGGGCCTCGCGTTTCGCGTGGGCATCGGACTCGTCGTCATTGCTGTGAGTTTGGTGATTATTAATTTGGTGATCTCTGTGGGATAAATTCGAAATACGAATCTCGAAATCCGAAATACATTAGATACTTGTTTCGAATTTCGAATTTGCTTATTCGGATTTCTCTCGAACGCGAAGTGCAATTTCGCACCCTCTTCTCACTTCCAAGGGATCGTGCGTGCGGATGTACTGCGCTCCATTCAACACGGCGAGGGCGGAGGCCGCGATCGTCCCGGGCAAGCGATCGGCAGTTTTCAGGTTCTCTTCCCCCGCGAGGAAGGACTTTCGCGAGGGACTCACGAAGATGGGCGAGCCGAGATCGGAAAATTCCCGCAGTCGTGCGAGGATCTCGAAGGAATAACGCGGATCGCTCGAGACGAAATGTCCGAGTCCGGGGTCCAGGACGATTCTTCCAACGGCGATCCCCTCTTTCACCGCTCGCTTCGTGCGCTCGCTCAAAAAAGCTTTGACCTCTTCGACGACATCATCGTACTGCTTCGGTTCGATGGTCGTTCGCGGAGTGGGATCTTTGGAATACATGAGCACGAGCAGCGCTTGCGAATCTTTCAGCATGGAAAAGATCTGCGGATCTCTGCGGCCGGCCGTCACATCATTGACCATCATCACTCCTTCTTCGAGGGCCGCCTTCGCGATGGCCGATCGGTAGGTGTCGATGGCGAGCCGAGCCTCGGGGTGCGCCTTTCGGATCGCACGCAGAACCGGCAGCACGCGATCGGCCTCCTCTTCTTCCGGGACATCCTTGGAATGCGGCCCGGTCGATTCCCCGCCGATCTCGATGATGTCGGCGCCCTGTTTCATCATCTCCTCCGCGCGCGCGAGCGCTCGATCGACCGAGATGTATTTGCCACCGTCGTGATAGGAATCCGGAGTGATATTCAGCACGCCGACGATTTGGAATGCGGCCATGGAAGGGCATGATATGGCGGAAAATGGTGCTTCCGCTAGAGCAGACTTTCTTGATATCCAAAACGCTCCGGATATACTAGATCTATGCATAGTTTGAACGGCGAATTTCTGTCGGGAATAAAAGAGGTAAGCATCCATGAGTCCAGCCTGCACTTCGCAAAAAAGCTGAAAGAGGGCAAGTCTCCTTCGAGCAGCACCGCAAGAATGACGGATTTGGGCGTTGGCATTCGGAACAATATTCGTGATCACGGTATCGATTTGGAATTGCAAACTGACCCAGAGGTCATTGATGAAGTATTCAGCACGACTCGCAACTGGACGGGAGCGCATCGGGAAAAGGAATAATCTAACACGCCCACATATCTTCTGCGCCCTCTGTATACTCGGATTATGACAATGGTATCCCATGAACATTGATTCCCACATTTTTCGTGCCTACCGGATCTTCGCTCCGCTGTGGCGGAGCTTCGGCCGGCAAGTGACATTCGTCTCCCATGAAAATTGATCCACATATTTTTCGAGCTTACGATATTCGAGGAAGAGCGCACGCTCAGCTTTCCACCGACGCGTGCCGCTTGATCGGCCAGGCATTTGGCTCTCTACTCCGTGAGATCTCCAAGAAGGATCATCCGAATGTGGTCGTGGGTCGCGACGCGCGCACGCACGGACCGGAGCTAGAGCGCGGTGTCGTGGAGGGGCTCATGGCTGCGGGGTGCCATGTGCTCCTGATGGGCCCGACACCGAGCCCGGTAAACTACTTCATGATCTGCGAGAAGAAGCTCGAGGGAGGCGTGCAGGTCACCGCGAGTCATAACCCGAAGGAAGACAATGGACTGAAACTTCAAATCCATGATGCAGAAGCATTTTCGGGAGACGATCTGCAGAAGCTCAGGCAGCGCATCGAGCGAGGAGATCTTCTGACAGGAAAAGGATCGAGCGAGGAAATCGATGCGGTAACGCCATACATCACGCACATCTCGAAGATGTTTGCCGGCATCGGAAAGAACCTGCACATCGCCGTGGATGCCGGAAACGGCATCGCAGGACCAGTGAACTGCGATGTGCTTCGAAAAATCGGCTGCACCGTAGAGGAGCTCTACACGGAACCGGATGGAACATTCCCCAATCACGCCGCAGACCCGAGCAAGTATGAGACGCTCAAAGAGCTCCAAGTTCTTGTGAAGAAGAAAAAGCTCGCGGCAGGACTCGCCTTCGATGGCGATGGCGATCGACTGGGGCTCGTGGATGAAACGGGAGCCGTCCGTAGCGCCGATGACATCCTGCTCCTCCTCGCGAAGGATCACTTGAGCCGTCACCCCGGCGCGATCATCGTCTTCACGGTCAGCAACTCCGGCACGCTCATCACAGAGATTGCAAAATGGGGAGGGCGTCCCGTCATGTGCAAGGTGGGACACTCGTTCGTGGAACACACCATGCGAGAGGAGGACTCACTGCTCGGCGGCGAGCAGTCCGGGCACTTCTTCTGCGGAGAGGATTTCTATCCGTACGATGATGCGCTGGTCGCAGCCCTGCGCGTGCTCCAGATTCTCTCGCGATCTGGAAAGCCGCTCTCGAGTCTCTTCGCAGATTTCCCCAAGACCTTTCAAGCACCGGAGCGCCGGCCGTTCTGTCCCGACGACAAAAAAGGAGAGATTGTCGCAGCGGTCACCAAGCACTTTGAAAAGTCCTATCCGGTGAACACGCTCGACGGCGCGCGGATCGATTTTGGCGACGGCGGCTGGGCAGGCATCCGCCAGAGCAACACGAGCCCGTGTTTATCGATATGTATTGAGGCAAGAAGTGAGGACAGACTGAAGCAAGTGGAGGAGATTGTTCTTTCGGAGATCAAGAAATATGTGGAAGTGTGAAGAAATTTTTAATTTACAATTTATAATTTTTAATAAATTTCCAATGATTCAAGGCACAAGAGGTATTTATTGAACATTGATTCAATGAAAATTAAAAATTCAAAATTGCAAATTCGGCAGTTCCCGAGGCACGCCTACTCACTTGCTCCACTCCATGCTATACTGCTTACGCTATGTGGCCCTTTCGCCGTCGCACACCGAAACCGCAGAAAGTAGTGAAGAAAGTGATCGTCAGTTTGATCATCGGCGGGGCCATCGGTTCGATTATCGGAAAGAAAATGATGGAGCAACACCAGGACGACGAGGAGAGAGAAACGGAGGATTGAGAGAGGCTTATTACGTTGATTAGGTCTATTAGGTTTATTGGCGAAAATTGTCGTCCTTGATTTTGGTGCCTCAATAAACCTAATCACCTAAAAAACCCAATCTACCTACTCATCCAATTCTCCGACCAGATTCCTCTCCATCATCTCACGCAGCCGGAGAGGAGTCTTTGCTTGAGTGAGCCCCCACATCAGTTTCACGATAGCGCACTCGTAGCTCATGTTCTTCGCGGAGATGACTCCCATTTCTTCGAGCGTCATCTGCTTGCGATATTTGTGGAGATCCACTGCTCCGCGCAGCGACTGCGACGTGATGACGATGGGAATCTGCGCTTTGGAGACCCGGCGCAGCCACGGGAAGAGATGTTCGGAGAGCATGCCCGGGCCGTACGCGCGCATCACGATGCCGTGCGGATTGGTCGCGAGGACCGCTTCCAGGAACGCGTCCGGCATGCCGGGGTGGAGCGTGATCAGCTCGACATTGGGATCGAAGAACGGACGGCACTCCAGCGTTCGCTTGCGGCGCACCGTGCGCCACGGGTGCAAGTGCACGCCGATGCTGAAGTCGGCGAGCGGCGGGAAGCGCGGACTGTCGAACGTCTGGAGGAGTGATTCATCGATCTTCTTCGCTCTGCAACCGCGCAGGACCTTGGGCCCCAGCACGACGCAGACCTCCGCGATATCGAGCTGCGCGGCACGGATGGCGAAGATCAAGTTCATGCGACCATCACCGGCAAGATCGTTGATGGGTAGCAGCGCTCCCGTCAGGACGATCGGTTTTCGCAGGTTCTGCATTGCAAAACTGAGGGCAGAGGCCGTGTAACTCATGGTGTTCGTGCCGTGAATGACGACAAATCCCTCGAACTGATCGTAGAGGCTCTCGATCTTCCGCGCGATCTCCACCCAGTGGTCGGGGGTCACTTCGGACGAGCCGACGTTGCTCACGGAAAAAAACTCCAATGCCACTTCTTTCTGCAACTCCGGGATCGCACGGTGAATCATGCTCAAAGATTCCATCGGCTCGATGCGTCCCGTCTTCTGATTCATCACCATGCCGATGGACCCTCCCATGTAGAGAATCGCGATCTTGGTGCGGGGCATGGGTGGAGTATACGGATAAAAAAATAAAATTGTAGGGCCGAAATATTTCGGCCCTACAATTTTTATAAAGAAAACCCCGCTCTTGCGAACGGGGTTCTTATGCTCACGAGGATCCTTTCGAATCCAAAGAGTGAGCAGTGTGCAGCACGACCTCTACTGCATACTCCCTACCCTTTGGTTCAAATGAGTGAACCGGCTCGTGTGTGTGTTTGTTGGGTGCCTCATCGTCCCGAAGGATGATGAAAGCTGTTTGTCCCGCACCGTCCGAAGGACTGGTGAGGGATTATGTGTGTTTGTGAATCCTTCGACGATCCTCAGGCCTTGCGTCGCAACTCGTCATGAGTGCGGAAGACCGGTGAGACCGAAGAAGGAAAGGTCGAGATCCCTCCGTAAGGAGGGAACCTCAGGGGTGCGGCCGTTCCCGCAGGTGCGGGAGTGGTCAGGTGACCGCGAGAGGCAGGGAGGGAGGACAAGCGGAAAGTGGAAAATGGAAAGTACGACCGTTTGTCTTCTCTCCCTGCTCTGAAAAGAGTAGAAAGTTTTAAAAGAGCAAATCTGATTATTATAGAACAAATATAAGAATTTTTCAATCCCCATTGCACGGGCGGATTAGGGCTAGAGTTAGGGCTAGGGCTAGGATTGTCGCCATACTTCGATTCCCTCAGTACAAGTGGCAACGGGAAAATTGGCACTCATCATCGGACCCTCGGGAGTCGGCAAAAGCGTCATTTTGAAGAAGCTGCGGGAGTCCCACCCGGAGTTCCATTTCCCCCGTTCCGCGACGACGCGGCCGAGGCGCCCGAAAGAAGGAGACGAGCTCTATCGATTTGTCACGAACGAGGAATTTGCACGATTGAAGAAAGAAAAAAAACTTCTGGAATCCGCCGTCGTCCACGGCGGCGCATCGTACGGAACGCTGATCGATGAAATCGTTCCACCCATCGAACAGGGGAAAATCGTCGTGCGCGAAGTAGACGTGCAAGGGTTCGAGAGCATTCGAAAACATCCCCTCTTCAGCGGATCGTCTGCCACCTACCGCTTGCAGTCCATTTTCATCCTTCCGGAAAACAAAGAGCAACTGCTCGCACACATCACGAAGCGAGCCCCGATGGAGAAAGACGAACTGACGCGCCGGATTCAGAGCATGGAGCGCGAACTTGCCTACGCGGAACTCTGTGACGCGACGGTGCGCAATCGCGAAGGAAAATTGACGGAAACGATCCGTGAGGTGGAAGAACTGCTCAAGAATTGAAGATACAAGAAACAACTTGATGATTGGAGTTTTTTGTTTCTTGTATCTTGTTTCTCGATGTTTCTGTAACAATTTTCAAATTATGTGAATCGCAAGACAAAAAATCGTCTCTAGAATCGTTCTGAGGACTCCTCTCATTTCCCTATGAAACCTTTCGTCCGTTCTTCACGCTGGATGCCTCTTCTGATCGGCGCCGCGGTGATGTTCACCTCCTTTGCGTATGCCATGCCGCGCGGACAGGCCCGGTTCACTGCCGACCTCACCAAGTGTGGCGACTACGAGGAGAAAGTGTCCGAGGACATCCAAAAGTGCCAAGAGGATCCCGCCTACGGGGACTACAACATTCACACGAATGACGTCGGCTGCAGAGTGGTCGAATGCAAAAAGCGAAGCGAATGCCGGCCGTTCGATTTCGACGAAGCGGAGAGGGCATGTAAATCGCTCGGACAAGAATTGGAAACCTACATGGAGGGCACATGTAAGTATGGCCGCTGCAAAGGCCTCCCCACGCCGCCATCGACGCCCTGTCCGACGGAAGAGCAACTCCAGGGAGCCATCGCGCAGTGTGCGGGTGTGGGAATGGGTTCGGAAACTTTCGTCGAGAACAATTGTTCTTACATCCGCTGTAAGGAGTTACCAAGTTGTCCTTCGGTTCAAGAATTGGAACAAAAAATGAACCACTGCAGAGCAGAAGGGCTCGACATAGAAACGTATAGTCATCAATCGTGCAAACAAGTGCGGTGCAAACCGAGGAGTCGCCCTGCCGATGGGCCCCGTCCGCAATTAAATGAAGATGAAGATGATGAACATGATGGAGAAGTTGAGGATGAGGATGAAAAGGAGGATGAGGATGAAAAGGATGAAGACCATCTTTCGGACCGTTGCAGACAATTACTGTCCTTCATCGAGAAATTCAGCACGGAACTCCCGGACGAGGCTGCAAAAGCACGGGCGGAGTACGCACGCATGTGCACGATGGGATCCGAGCCCGCAGAGCCCTACACGCCCGAGGAACAGATCTGCAAGGACGTGCGCGAGCACATGGTCCAGTACAAGAACGCGGGATTCGCCGACACGGCGGAGTACCACGCGCTCGCCGGAAAATTTGCCGAGCTCTGCGAAGCAAAGCGGGCACTGCCTCCGGCAGGATTCGAGGAGGAAGTGCTGGTCGATTACAGCGAATTCAAAAATCCGTTCCCGGATACGGATATCCGCACGGAGGCGGGCAGAGCGTTTGCGGAACTCTATCGCAGAGCGGTCATCGGCGGTTTCCCGGATGGCGAAGCGAAGCCATCACGCTTCGTGAACCGCGCCGAGATGTCGAAGTTCTCGCTGCTCGCGTGCAATCGAGAAGTGCGAAACGTTTCTCTGAGCTCCTTCCCGGATGTCATGCCGAACCAGTGGTTCACGAAGTACGTGCAGTCCGCGGCGGACCAGGGAATTTTGGACGGCAACCCGGACGGCACGTTCCGACCCGCGGACACCGTGCAGCGCGATCAATTCCTGAAGATGGTTGCGCGTGCATGCGGACTCAGTCCCTCCTCCGGCACATCCGAGTTTCGTGATGTCACGGCAACGGACTGGGTGGAACCGTACGCATGGATCGCACAGGACTTCGGCCTCTTCGATGCGCCGGAAGGGTTGATGGAGCCGGGCAAGCTGATGACGCGGGAGGACGTCGCCGTCGCGCTCTTCCGGCTGCTTTCCGCACAGTAATTATCTCCGCAACTTCATTGAAGAGATCGCACGCCCGAGATAGAATGCTCCTTTGCTGAGGATCGAAGTATGAAACGCCTGATCGCCGTCTTTTTTGGGATCGTTTCACTGATGTTTGCGACGAGCGCATACGCCCAGACAGAACGAGAGCGAGCGTATGAATACGGCGCGGAGCGCGGATTTTTGACGCGACCCGCGAACGAAAAAATCACGCGCATGGAACTGTTGCAGGTGTTAGTCGGCGATGTGTATGCGAACGATCGAGGACGCAACTGTTTCCGGAACATCACTGCGCCGAAAAAATAATCCGTACACGCGGCTCGCACGCGACGCGTCGATCACGGAACCGTTTGCCGAAGACCTCTGCATCGGCATCTTCGTCGGAGTGGTGGACTGGCAGCGTGACGGCAGCTTCCGCCCGCATGATGCGATCACCTTTGCCGAAGCCGCGAAGATCATCACGAAGTCCTACGACGTCGCGCCGCGACCGAGCCTCGTGCCGCAGCCGCACGTGCCATGGTTCGAGCCCTACCGCTATGCACTCGCACGGCGCAACGCGATCCCACTTACTGTGCAGAGAATGGAACATCAACTGACGTGGGGCGAGCTCGCGGAGATTCTTTACGATCTTCGAAACGAGCGGCCGGCTCGCGGCGCGCGCTTCGGCATCATGCGACCGCCGAGGATTATCCCGGACCGACCACGTACGCCGGAACCATCGCGACCACGACAGCGCTCCGCTGCACCGGAGGGAATGCGCGGTCGTCCGCGCACTGCGGAAAAGCCAAGTTCGCGGCATAGGAAATAAAAACATAATTTAATAAAAATAATAGGTGTACGAATTGACACCTAATGTTTCGATAGTTAGGATCCAATGCCTTCCTTTCTACCATCTTCTTTATGCCAGATGTTCAGGTCCGTTGTATCAATAAGCAACCGCGTGATAATCCGTATGAAGGGATTACACACTTGGGAGGAAACGGCTGGAAGTGGACGAGACAAGAAGTAATCCAATCAATTCAGGCAAAAACGAATACTTTTTATACGTTGGTACAGGGTAATCGGGGAGATATTGGAATCGTTAAAGGACCGAATGGACCTTACCTGCGAACATATGCAGACGGTCAGTGGAATGACAATCTATTATCATTACCAGAGTGCTTATAGCGTTGTCTGGTTTTTGATCTTTGAAATGCATTTGGCTGGATCCTGCACAATATTGTGATCCCAAAATCTCAGTACTTTCCATCCCATTTTTTTTAAAAGTTTTGTCTGCCTTTTGTCTCGTTCAAAATTATTGATTATTTTTTGCTTCCAATAATAGGCATTAGTTTTTATTTTCCTATTTCCATAACATTTTTTGCACCCATGCCAAAAACATCCGTCAACAAAAATAGCCAAATTGAATCTAACAAAAACAATGTCAGGCGATCCTGGCAAATTTTTGTGAATGCGATAATTGCGCAAGCCCGCTTTCCAAAGCAATTTTCGGAAAGCAATTTCTGGTTTGGTATTTTTGGATGTGATTCTGGACATATTATAAGAGCGGAGTTCTGGAGTATGCACATCCATACTTACATTCTATCTAATTGCATCATCAATTTAAAAATTATTTGGCTATAATCATCATTATGAAACCTACCGTAATCGAAATATGCACTGGCGGTGGCGGACAGGCTATTGGGTTAGAAATGGCAGGTTTTGAAATGACGGCATCTGTAGAGATTGAGTCAAAGTATTGTGATACTTTGCAGCTCAATAGACCAACCTGGAACGTTATTCAAGCAGATGTCAGGGATGTTCGGGGAAGAGATTTGGGCACTGCAGATTTGTTTGCTGGAGGGGTGCCCTGCCCACCTTTTTCGATCGCAGGCAAGCAGCTAGGAAAAATGGATGATAGAGATATGTTCCCCGAAGCTTTAAGACT
>JACPYA010000067.1 GCA_016196295.1 Candidatus Peregrinibacteria bacterium
AAGACTGCATTCATCTCCGCATCCTCAGAATTGAGGAGTGCCAAGCCGATCCCGATGTGTGTGAAATGTCCGAGAATCGTTTCCTTGTGTCCGTCATTGGGCGGCACTTCCGCCATCATCCCCGCGTGAATGGTTTTGAGACCGTACGTTGCAGCGTCGAGCGTGTCTCCGAAGCGGCTCCGGGTCCAGTATCCCGCATTCTCCGCAAACTCCCATCCTGTCTCCACCCCTGCATCGCGGTATCGTGCATTGAGCGACCTGCCATCGGAACTCGTGTGCGCCAGATAACTCTTCTCCCGCGTTTCTGCACTTTTGGGATCGAAGTGGGCGACGGTATCTTCCGTGTGGAGTTGCGCTACTTTCTCAATCCCGTCATGCTGGAGGAGGGCGGGGAGGCCTTCTGCCTCTCTACTCTCATTGATGAGCGAGAGGACAAGGGCGCGGAGTGTCTGTGCGTGTTCGGGTTGAAAAGAGGCAGCCGTTGCTTGCTGAGTGAGAAAGAGAGAAGCGATAAAGAAGATGCTGAAGCGGCGCATGGAGATTTGAGAGAAAGTATACGCTACATACCTTTCCACCATTCGTACGAAAGGTTCATTACCCTCCTGCGAGAATGTTCTCGTGTACGATATAGATCATGAATCGCAAAGAGCGCGTGCATATCTTTGTGACGGAGATCTGGAACTGGTTTGCGGTCCATAAGCGCGATCTCCCGTGGCGTGATCTTGCGATCCCCGATGATACGGAGCGTGCCTACAGAATCCTCGTCTCCGAAGTCATGCTGCAGCAGACACAGGTATCCCGAGTCATCGTCATCTACAAAAGATTCCTGGAGGCATTCCCGACTCTTTCTGCTTTGGCGAAGGCTTCCAACCGTGATGTCCTCATCGCCTGGCGTGGCATGGGCTATAACTCCCGTGCGTTACGCCTCCGCGATGCTGCCAAAACTATTATGGAGGATTTCTCCGGTATCTTTCCGAAAACCATGGAGGAGTTGCAGAGCATTAAAGGCATTGGCCACTACACTGCTGCGGCGATCCGCAATTTTGCCTTTGGCATTCCGACTCCATGTATCGATACGAATATCCGGAGAGTCTTGCATAGGACTTTTGTAGGGGCGGAGGATGGGGATGGGGCGTGGAGGAAGAAAGATGACTATCTTTTGAAGTTGGCGGAGGAAGTTTTGAACGAGGCAGTGCAATGGAGAATGGATAATGGAAAATGGATAATGATGAAAGCAACAATGGAGTGGCATCATGCGTTGATGGATTTTGGCTCAATCGTGCAGACGAAGAGAAACCCCAAGTGGGACATCTGTCCGCTCACGAAGCGGGGGATTTGCAGAGCGGCAAAACAGTGGAACAAGGAAAAGAAAGTACGTCATGCTGAGCAGGCGCCGCGACGTCCTTCGACTCCGCCTCGCGCTGCGCTCGGCTCCGCTCAGGATGACGTAAGCGGCGCCGTGTCGAAGCACGTCGTGCGTGAGCCAGGGAGATTTGTCGGTACTGTCTACATCCCCAACCGCATCTTCCGCGGAAAGATCGTGGAGGAACTCCGGGATGCGAAGAATGGATTACTTTTTGCAGAGTTAGGCGGGAGGGTGTGTCTGGATTGGAAGCCTGCGGAGCATCAGAAGTGGTTCAAGGGACTACTCAAGAAACTCGAATATGATGCATTGATTGAGCGGAAAAGAAATCTATATGGGCTGAAATGGTGACTCAACTATTCATTTACTCGTTGACTTTCGAAAT
>JACPYA010000075.1 GCA_016196295.1 Candidatus Peregrinibacteria bacterium
AAAATGAGGAAGCTCGTATTCGAGTCAAAATGACCGAAGAAACAAGTCTCCAAAGAAAATACCAATGAAACAGCAACCAAGCATTATTGATAATTGGGTCATTGGTGCGTTCTTTGTTTTTTGTTTCTTCGGTGATTACAAAATCATCGCAAGAACGATCTCAAAAGAATCTTCATAGCAGTTTTTATTCCGTTACTGAATGACTGCCCCTTCGCCAGGGTGTATTCCGAATAGAGCACCTTTGTCGGCACTTCGGCGATGCGCCACCTGTGTTGCACCGCTTCGCGCACGATTTCCGTGCAGAACTCAAACCCGCTCATCCGCAGATCCAGCTCCTCGACCGCGCGCGGGCCGAAAACCTTGAACCCGCACTGGCTGTCACTCACCCATTTTCCCGTCACGATGAAGGTGAGCACATTGCCCATGCCGTTCGCGATGCGACGGACAAACGGAATGCGATTTCTCTGCCTGCCCGCCGCGGTGGGTCCGAAGCGGTTTGCGAACACGACGTCCGCCCAGTTGTCATGGATCGGTTTCAAGAGGAGCGGGATATCCGCAGGATCGTGCTGACCGTCGGCATCGAGCGTGATGACAATATCCGCCCCCAGCAGACGCGCCGCTTCGATGCCGGTCATCGTCGCCGCTCCCGCGCCGCTGTTCTGGATGTGTTCCACGAGTTGTGCCCCGGCGCGTTCGGCGACGTGTGCAGTGTCATCCGTCGAACCATCGTTCACGACGATCACGCGATCGGCATGATGTTTGGCATCGCCAATGACTTTCGCGATGCGCGAGCCTTCGTTGTAGGCCGGAATCACCGCGACAATCATGGGATCAAGAGGAATGCGACGCCGGCTTCGGGATCATTGATGAGGACCTGCCAGCCCATGGTCGGGTCATTGAGGAAATCGACGAATGCCTGGACCTTCTTGTGCAAGGAACCTCCTTGGTCTTGCTCGATCGTCGCCGTGTTCGTGTCGAAGATGATGCTGCTGAAACCCAGTGCTTTCAATCGGCGCAGCGTCAGCTGGCGATCGCGCTCCTGGAAAAGACAGTTGAAGGTGTCGAGCTGGTGATCGGCGAGCCCGATCACTTCCAAGTTGCGCGGAATGAAGTACGGGATGAATGTCCCGACGCGGAAGAGGTACGGCCGGCCCTCCGCGCCTTTCGCGAGCTCTTGCTCATGCACCTCCGTCAGCACATCGGCGATATCATCGTAATGGGGAATGGTGCGCTCGCGAAGCGTCGTGCCGCTGATTTTGCCGAACGCGTACTCGAACAGGTTCTTCTGCATGTCGTACTGCCAGAACCGGTTGCCAAACATCACGACGAGGGAGATCCCGATGAGCACCGAGGCAAGAGTTTTGTTGAACAAATCGGGCGACTTGTGCACGAGTGCCTCCAGCCCGACCACGAGCCCCAGGAAAACACCGAGCCCGTACCATGGGATCCCGTTCGCGAGGAACATCCACTCGACGAGGATGAAGATGGTGGAGAGGAAGCTCCAGCGCAGCCACCGGCCTTTCTTCGTCCAGAAGTATGGCAGCAGGAGCAGCAGCGGGAAGAGGAGCAACGCCGGCATGGTCGTGACGTAGTACCCCGTCGCATTGGTGTTCATGACGACTCTCCAGGGAAGCGTCAGGTAGTGCCGGAACCCGCCGTCAAATCCCCAGTAGCGGTCCAGCTCTTCCTTCGTCCCCGTCGGGGTGCAGGCCGGATCTGTCATGTCGAGTGCCAAATCTCCCGGGAGCCGATGCATCGCGGGGCCGATCTGCGGCGAGAGCGTGTTGGGCGCGCCCATTTCGAACCGCGGGATCACATTGCCGATGAGCATATTGTTGTGGATGAGCCACGGGGCGATAGAGACGAGGAACGCAATGGCAAAAAGCCCGATGCTCTTGCTGAGAGGACGAATTTTCTGCCGATCCCGATACAATGCAAATCCGATACCGGCGAGCCCGCCCAGAGCCAAGAACGCTTGCACGAACGGGGCGGCGCTTCCCATACCTCCCATGCGGTCGAGAATTTCGCCGATGGTCAGCACGCCGTAGAGCGAGAGCGCGAGGAACCCGAGCAGCACTGCGCCGACGAACGCGGACCAATGCAGCGAACCGCCCACGAGCAAGGCTCCCGCTGCCAAGATCACCATCGCGGACGTAGGTTTGATGGCGAGTGCGAAACCGGCGAAGACGCCGGTGAGGAGGAACCACTTGTTCGACGGGACATGCGTCTCTTCGTCGGCGGTGGGGAAGAGCGCGAGGAATGCCGTGAAGAGCGCGAGCGACCCCATCGTGAAGACCGCGTTGTCGATCTTCATATCGGCGTAGGAGAAGTGCCCGACGAGCGGCAACGCGTAATACAGGAGCGCGGAGAGGAGTCCCGTCTTTCTCCCGAGGAATGTATTCGTGAACGTGAAAACTGTTGCGACTGCCAAGACTCCTGCCGTGAAGTTCACCATCATCGATGCCGTCGCGCCGAAGAAGCTGTCGTACCCGAAGAGCAAGAATCCCAGCGACGTCAGGTATTCCCATTGGAACGGGGCCATCGAGAAGACGAAATGGCCATAGCTGACCATGAGCCGCGGCCGGTTCAAGTAACTGCCGAGATCATCCCATCCGATGGGGAATGGCCTCACGACATGCAGGAAATTGAGTGCGAAGTAGCTGACGAGCAGCCATGCAAGAAGAATGGAGAGGTCATACCACCGCACCTCTACCGTCCACGAAGCGCGGAAAAATTGTTGGACCCAGTGGCGGGAATGTCTCCAGAGGAGCACGGGAATGCCGACGATCAGCGCCCAACCGAGCGCCGCGACGTAGATGTACAAGACGGCCGCAAGCCACAGGAGCGCGATCCACCCGCATGCGCCGAGGGCGGCGCTGAAGAGCGTCTCGTGGAGCAGGCGCTTGGGCTTGATCCGGAGGAGTCGCAGCAAGAAGCGCCCGAGCACGAGGAGTTCAAAGAGGAAGAAGAGCACGACGAGCACCTGCGAGAGGACGCGCGTGACGAACGATTTCTGCACGCAGATTCCTTTCAGGTCGTACGCGGCGGCGCCGTTCTGCGTCTGTCCCATGTACCGCAAACAGTTGCCGGATTGCAGACGCGCGAAATTATTTTTGAGCTCCAGCATCCCCTCCTCTCCGACATTCACGTAAATCTGCGGGACCGGCTCGAAGATGCGGCGAAACGGCACTTCACCCGTGCGCCCGTAGCTGAGCACGGTGAAGATGAGCCACAGTGATAGGAGGAATCCCACGAAGATCTTCCAGGGGGAGAGCGTCCATTCCATGTGGAGGTGTTTGTGCTTGAGCGCCTGCCATCCGAGCACGCCGAGGTATGCCAGCAGCGAGAGAATGGCGTACGCCAAAAACGGCGCGGCGCGTCCGAACGTGTGGGAGATCAATGCGGGCAGAGCGAAGATACCCCGACAGAGGTCACCTGCCTCTCCCCCGCAGTTTCCGTTCACCCAATTCTGACCCTCGCCGGAAAGCAACACCGCGATGTGCACGGGCACGCCCAGGTACACGAGGGTCGTGTAGATCCCCCAGGCGAGGAGCGCCGCAAAAAGGGCAATGGACAGAATTTGGACGGTTTTCTGCTGCATGGGCAAGAAGTGTAGCGGGTGAGGATCGTTCAGGCACTGCAAAATTGTTACATTGTCACATTGTTAAATTGTTAGCAAAGCACGTAAAATAGACATCCGTTAATCGTTTGCGAGCAATGTAGCCATGTAACAATGTAACCCGTTCATGACCCTCCATCTGCAAAGGATTCGTTCTGAGTTTCCGATTCTCGAGGAGCGAATCGACAGCCATCCTCTGATCTACTTCGACAGTGCCGCGACGGCGCAAAAACCGCAGATGGTGCTCGATGCGATGCGCAGCTACTTCGAACACGACAATGCCAACGCACACCGTGGCATGCACGTGCTCGCCGAGCGCGCGACCGTTGCATTCGAAGACGCGCGGAAAGCGGTACAGAAATTTCTGCATGCGAAGCGCGCGGAAGAAATCATCTTCACGAAAAACTGCACGGAGGCGATCAACCTCGTCGCACGCTGCTTCGGGTCTACGCTGACGGAGGGTGATACGGTGGTCCTCTCGCTCCTCGAGCATCACAGCAACATCATCCCGTGGCTGCAGCTGATGGAAGAGCGCGGAGTCGAACTGCGGTGGATCGACATCGATGAGGAAGGAAGGCTGCGACTCGATCAGCTGGATCAGTACCTCGCGGAAGGCACGGTGAAGCTCATCGCGATTACCGCGCAGAGCAATGTGCTCGGGGTGCGCCCACCGCTCAAAGAGATCATCAAGAGAGCGCACGCCGCGGGAGCGAAGGTGTGCATCGATGCCGCGCAGTCGATTGCCCACGAGAAGACCGACGTCCAGGAATTCGACTGCGACTTCCTCGCGTTCTCCGGTCACAAGCTCTACGGGCCCACGGGCATCGGCGTGCTGTATGGGAAGAAAGAACTCCTCGAGACGATGCCACCCTTCCTCGGCGGCGGGATGATGATCCGCGATGTGCATACGGATCACTTCCTCGCGGCGGATCTTCCGCAGAAATTCGAAGCAGGGTCGCAACCGATCGCCGAAGCGGTGGGGCTTCGCGCCGCCATCAAGTGGCTGGCGCAATTTTCCTGGCAAGACATCGCCGCGCACGATCGCCTGCTCCTCGAAACTGCGTTCGCATCACTGAAGAAAGTCCCGGGCCTCACCATCCTCGGTCCACAAAAAATCGCGGACGACATTGCCGGTTGCATCAGCTTCGCCATCGAAGGAATTCATCCCCACGACCTCACGGATATCCTCGGGAAAAAAGGAATCTGCCTGCGCGCCGGCCACCACTGCACGCAACCGCTCCACCGAAAACTCGGCATCGTCGCAAGCACGCGGATGTCGTTTGGAATCTACAATACCCTCGATGAAATCGCGTCATGCATCAAGGAACTCAAAGGGGCGATGGCCACCTTCACGAAATAACTTTCCCGTGTGCTCGTAGGAGTGTTTCAATATCGGTTCGCAGCGCAACAATCTGCTGTTGAACGGCAGATGGTTTCTCCGCTGCGTTGAGAATTGCTTGAATCCGGTCGAGTCCCACTTGCCTGCATGCATACAAAAAAATAAGACGCTCGTCATTCAGGCACGGCTTTCCTGGTTTCTCTGCGAGCTTTTCCATTTTCATTTTGACATACAACTGAAGCCCTATTAAAAGCATTCGCACTTCGCTCGGAGGAGGCAACGTGTCTTCGCACTTCGGATCATTGATTCTTGCCAGATGGAATGAGTTCACAAGTTCTTTAAACATAGCCAAAAGGAGAACATACTATCACTGTAAACTATTCTAGACAATGGATCTTTACGCCGAAAATATTCTCGATCATTACCGGCATCCGCGAAGCAAAAAACGCCTTCGGGCTCACACCGTCAGCCACGAGGAGGTGAACCACAGCTGCGGCGATGCGATTCAGCTGGATCTCCAGATTGAAGGCGGGAAAGTCGTCGCACTCGGGTGGGACGGCACCGGTTGCGCCATCAGCCAGGCGAGCATGTCGATCTTGAGTGAGGAATTAGTCGGCAAATCGGAAGAAGAAATTGATCGAATGACGCAAAAAGATATCTATGAACTCCTCGGCGTGCCCATCGGTCCGCGCAGGTTTAAGTGCGCACTGCTTTCTCTGTACACTCTCAAGAATGCGCTCCGAAAAGCACATGGGAAGAAACTGCAGGAGTGGACGGAGACAGTCGCTTTAACCGAAGAATGAGAAAAAGATGTATTTCCAAGAGGAACGCAAACGCATACCCTATCCGAGCTCCAAGCCGTCGTAGCTCAGGGCCCAGCCCGCGAAGCGGGCGTCATCAAAAAATAAAACTGCTCGGTCCTTGATCTTTTTTCTTCTCACATCTCACAAGCCGTCGTAGCTCAGGGGTAGAGCAACACAATGGTAATGTGTAGGTCGCGGGTTCAATTCCCGCCGACGGCTCCATCCGGCTTCGCCCCTAGGGGGCTACGCCGCGATTTCGCCTTCTTCAATCCACCTTCGCTCCTCTTGGAGCTTCCCACGTCGCCCTACGGGCTTTGAGGGACAGGTCGGCGGACAGGCGACCTGGATGCTATCATTCTGCTTACGAAGGTGATGGTCTGACCCGCCCGAACGATCTGATCGTTCGGATCGGGCGGGTTCCCCGGAGCTTGCTCTGGGGTGCATACCAGTGATTAAAATTTCGTGCCGGATGCCTCGGCATAGTCCCGCATATGCGGGACGAAGCCGGGCAAATAGTCCTAACCCGCAAGATTTTTCCTAACTTCCTCTGTGTAGAGAGCTCCACGTACAATCGCTCGCAGCGAAGCGAGCAGCGATTTCACGTGCCATCCTTCGTTTGGTGTATCATGATTCTTATGCGCACACCTTCCATCCCCATGATCGGCTTCCTGCAGGCGGCGGGCATCGTGGCATACGTCACGCTCCTCATCGCGGCGGCTGGCACCGTTGGGCCGTATCTTGATGTCGAATTCCCGTTCGCGCCGTTCCTCTTCCTGCTGCTCTTCTGCTTCTCGGCCCTCCTCTGCGCTTCGATTGCGCTCGGATATCCCGTAATGCTAGCGCATCAGGGCAAACTGAAACAGGCGGCGAGGATCATCTGCTGGATGATCTTCTGGTTGGGCACACTCATCTTTGTACTGACAGTACTCACCGCGATCTTCTTTCGGGGGATGGGGATATAAACGACGAGGCACCACCACGCACGAGAACCGATATTCCTGCTCCAGCAGAGCTCCCGTTAAATTTTCTGCCGCACAGCTTCAAGCTGCCGCTTGGCATCTTCATGATACGGATTGATCCGCAGCGTTTCATTGTATTGCGCCTCCGCCTGGGCCCACTGCCCCCGCACGAAGTACACGCCACCCAGGTTGAAGTGCGCCTGCGCGCTTTCGGGGTCGATCTCGATCGCGCGTCTGAGGGCAGCTTCCGATTCACTGAGTTTCCCCTGGCGTCCTTTGATCACTCCTTTATTCACGAGCGCATCCACGTAGTCGGGGTTTTCCGCGAGTGCTTCCTCGACCATGATGAGCGCCTCGGGGAGCATCCCCCGGCTGATGAGCAGGAACCCAAGATTATTCTTCGCGATCGCGGAAGTGGGATCGACTTGAATCAAATGGAGAAAGAGTGACTGTGTGTTCTCCCACGTTTTCGCCTGCATATATGTCATCGGCATCATCGCCACGGCAGCGACGAGCGC
>JACPYA010000072.1 GCA_016196295.1 Candidatus Peregrinibacteria bacterium
ATTACAAGGAACCAAGCTCATGTTACGAGCAAAGAATGATGCTGCGCTTGCCATTTCGCTGGTGGCACTCATTATCTCGTTGGGAGTTTTCCTCCGTACTCCCACGGCAGAAGAAGTTGCAGATGAGATTTTGAAACGGAGTACTCTACAACTTCAGCCCAAGCCCATAGAGTTGGGTGAGATTCCAAAGCAGCCCGACATCCCCTATCTTACCGTTGAGAGTGCCGAACATAAGGCGCTCGCTCGGGAAGGGTCGGTGGAGGTGGTCACCAAGTATGGTGAGAAGCAGGTGCTGAAGATCCCCTTCACGGGGCAAGTCAGTTCCCTGATCTTCGGCCCCGACGGCAAGTCGATTGCCATTGTCACCAAGGGAACTGCAGAAATGCAGATGTGGTCTCTCGAGACCAAACAGCGTTTGTAAAACTAGCAGGCTTCGGCTTGCATCGGATTCGCAACCAAACCTCCAGGCCCAATGGCTTGGAGGTTCGGCATGCCTGAATTTTGGATGAGACATCCCCTCTCCCTATTTAGGGAGAGGGTAAGGTGAGGGTTCTTCAGGCAATATTTTCTTCCGCCAGCCGAAGGAAAGGTCGTTCAATTGCATGCTACAGTACAGTACAAATGCCTATTCCCACTCACACCATTCGGTGCACGAAAAATGAACGCATCGCGAAGGATGTCTACGATGTGCGCTTCACGAAGCCGGAAGGCTTTACCTTCAAGGCCGGGCAATTTGTACTCTTCGATGTCGCATTAATCGAAAAACCGACCGACATGCAGACCCGCGCGCTTTCGATCGCGTCTCTTCCCGACGAACACGAATTGGGGTTCATCGTGAAGCTCAAGCCCGGCGGACGCATGAGCAGATGGATCGCGGAAGTATTAAAAGCGGGGATGGAGGCAAAGATGAAGGGGCCCTTTGGGAACTTTGTTCTCGATCGCACGACGGACAAGGAATACTTCTTCATCGCAACGAGCGCGGGAGTCGCACCTTTTCGGCCGATGATCGTCGAAGCCTTGAAAGCAGGAGAAATGCGGAAGATCGACCTCGTCTTTGGCGTGCGCAGCGAAGAAGATCTCTTCTGGGAACAAGAACTTGCCGTACTCGCGAAAGAGCACAAGAATTTTTCCCTGCACATCGGACTCAGTCAGCCCAATGAATCATGGAAAGGACACAGGGGTCGCGTGCAGACACTGGCACCGGCCATAGCAAAAGATTTTTCAAAGAAGAATGTCTACATTTGCGGGAGTCCGGATATGACAAATGAATTGAAAAAGATCTCACTCGAGGAGTGGGGGATAGAGAAAAAAGATTTACATGTAGAGGGGTATATTTAAATGAATTTGAATGCCTCCACCCCCAACCCCTCCTCCGGTGGAGGAGGGGAGCAATTTTCCGTTTTGATAAAGCAATTCCCTTCCTCCCTCGGAGGAAGGGCAAGGGATGGAGGCGTTCTCAGGGTAATTTCATCTCCCCCGTGTGCAGCATCTGCAACACCCTTGGATACCATTCTTTTTCGAGTTCTTGCACTTTTGCCTTGAGAGTTTCAGGTGTATCCGTCTGCGAAACCGTACACTTTTTTTGTACAAGTATTGGTCCTGTATCTAGCCCTTCATCGATGACGTGGATCGTCATGCCAGACTCACGCTCGCCTGCTTGGATCACCTCCTCATGGGCGTGGAGGCCGGGATGTTTGGGAAGAAGTGACGGGTGAACATTGAGGATCCGATTTTTCCATGTTGAAACAAACCATGGCGAGAGCATGTAGAGCCATCCGATACCGGCGATGACGGTCGAGCTTGTAGCTTGCCCGCCCGGACGCGGTCGGACGGGTAGCTTGTAGCTTTTAGGAACTAACTCAAGAATTGCTTCGTGCAATCGTCGATCATAATCTTCCCGATCCTCATTTTTTTTCTTCGTCACGATTCTTACGGGAAGGCCGGCAGCCTTTGCTTTTGTAACGCAGCCGCGATCGTCACGATCGGAAATTAATCCCAAGCAGCGTGCCTCGAGTGATGTATTTTTCAGTGCATCGATGATGGCTTGGAACGTTGTGCCGCGCGAGGAACTGAGGACGACGAAATTCATTTGAAAGTGACCGAAGTTGCCGAGGGGACCGAAGTGACCGATGTAGAACGCAATGAACCACGCAGTTTGGTGAGAAGGTAGCTGACTCTCTGGATCAAATCGTCAGCGAAAGCAAATTCTTCACTTGTTAGATACTTGAGATCACTTGCAAGGAGGCATTGGTAATAGAGTTCCTCCAATGAGCACGCTGCTATTTCATAAAAATGCTCTCTCTCCTTGACTGACCTTTTTGAACTTCCTTCTGCAATGTTTGTTGGCACACTTGAGGACGATTTACACATTTGATTAACCAATCGAAATCGTTCGTCCTTCGGAAATTTTCTTGTCATTTCATATGTCCAAAGACAAAGCTTGTGGGCTTCTTGCCAGACAACGAGTCGTTGGAATGGACGTATGTGCATATTTGTAGCCTAGCACATCGGTCCCTTCGGTCACATCGGTTCCCTCGGTGCCCTTCAAAGGATTCCCCTGAATAAATCTTCTGCGGGTTCGATCCCTGGCACCCATCCCGCGACATCCGAGAGTTCGATTCCGTGGTCTCGGACAATGACCGCCGGGACGGCCTGCGCTTCGTTTCCCATAAGCATGTTTGCGGCGGTTGCGAGCTGGTCTGCGACTGCTTCCGTTGTGATCCTCATTTTTTCCCCGTAGAGATCTTCTCTTCCTTTCAGGCTCACGAGCGGATCGACGCCTGCCGTCACGAGTGCGAACGCGGTCACACCCAGTCGTCGCGGGCGGCAGCAAGAGTCCGTGATGAGAATGCCAATCTTTCCGCCGAGTGCGTCGCGCAATTTTTTTGCGGAGGTCATCGGGTCTCTCGGCCAGCCGATGGCTTTTCCCTTTTCCACATTGCTCTCATCAAGCCCCGCGTTCGCCGTGAGGATTGTTCCCACCGCTAACCCCTCCGGCTTCACTTCCGTCAGAATCGCGCCGGGGCAATGCCCGACTGCTTTCCCATGAAGCCGTTTGAGTTCATTCAAGACCGTTTCGCAAAATTCTGGGGAGCGTCCCGTTTTCTTATTCCACTCTTCTGCTTCCTCAGTTGCCTTCATTTTCGAGAGGTCGATGGCTGCTCCCTCCGTCGTCGCGACTGCTTTGGACGAGATGACGACGATGTCTCCCGCTTGAATGGCTCCGTGCTTTTGAAGGATTGTGGCGAGATCATCGCCGGATCGCAGGAGTGGTGTTTGAATGGGAATGAGAAGCACGAGACCAGAATAGGGCACCGAAGGGACCGAGGAAACCGAGGAAACCGAGGTATTCGTCGAACGTCGGTCCCATCGGTGCCTTCGGCCACCTCGGTCACCAAACATTCACCGGCGCATTCTTTACGAGGATGACATTTCGTTCCACTGCTCCCGTCATCAGCTCCACTTTGACGAGGCGGATCTTCAAGGCGATGCCGGAGGGGTTATGCATGTCGAGATCGCGCGGCATCTCCGCCGTACGGAAGGAGAGGGTCGCGCCCTGCGGGATGTGCCAACGAACGAATCCAAACTCGGATTCCTCTCCTGGCGTGTCCTCCAGGGATCTCCCGCGTACTTCGCGGCGCTCCCACGTGTCCGGCAGACTCACGTACACGGTCTCGGTGCCGTCGTGCGTCACTTCGATCAGGCCGCTCGGCGCATTCTGTTTCACCCCGAAGCGAAACTCGACGGTCAAAGGTTCGCTGTGCTCGATGCCAATATCCGTGCCCGGTCCCGTTGCGCTCCGCGAAAAGTTGGAACCACTGAGGCCTTTGACCAATGCAAACACCACCACCGCTGCCGCGAGCCCGGCGACGAGGTGGCCGGAGGAAGAGCTGCGAGGTCGTTTCTTTGCCATACCTCCTTCTATAGTAGCCCCGCCCATAGGAGAGAAGAAAATGGAAATTTTGCTGAGTGACAGGGCTCCGCGTGGTACACTTATAGTCAGATGGACCTCGACCCGCACACGCTGCAGCAAATCATCGAACGCATCGAGCAACAGATGCGCTGCCCGCAGTGCGGCAAGCGCATTCCCGTGGATATGACGTCCGTCCGCTTGGCGGGTGACGACTTCATGCTCCTGCAGCTTCGTTGCGAGACGTGCGACGCATTCATCGTGCTCCATGCGTCTCTGCAGGGTGCGGAAAACTTGCTGCCGAAGTCCGAGAAAGACGGCATGGTGAACGCGAGCTCCACGCTCAACCTGAAAGATGATGAGGTGAAGATGCTGCGAAAAGCGTTGGAGGACAGCGATGGTTCATTCTCCGAGCTCTTCAAAAAGTTCGGAGAGGGGACGTCATCGAAAGGTACGAGGAAGACCGATATTGTGTAATAATGGGAGTGGAGATCTTAGAGGAAAATTCTCTCGATGTTTCGCCAAGGATTTTTTTGTTTTATGACTTCGGGCTGACACCCTCACCCCCAGCCCTCTTCCTCTAGAGAGGGAGAGGGGGGATGCCGCTCGCTAAACGGACAAGCTCTTCCCTCTCCCTTCAAAAAGGGAGAGCCTGCCTGCCGGCAGGCAGGGGCGATTAGCCGCGAAATATCAATCAATGAAATCGTTAAAACGAGACCGAAAAAACGCTTGCATCCGCTTTTTCACCTCTTTATAATGCACCTACATTTCCGGAGTTCCTCTTGCGATTCAGACGATCGCCTCGGAGGAGCTGCGGAGTTTCATGCGTGCGTTCGCACGCAAGGTAGCTGGGTAGCGTGGGTAGCTTTGGTAGCTCGTTGCCACGTCCAGAACCAGCTACCAAGCTACCAATCCTTCATTCTCTCCCTCACTTGTATGCCCGCCCCGCACACGCACAAGTCCGCCGCGACGGATTCCTTCGACGCCGTCGCCCTTTCCGTCGCAAGCAGCGAAGACATGCTGGCGTGGTCGCGCGGAGAAGTGACGAAAGCCGAGACCGTGAACTACCGCACCCAGCGTGCGGAGCCAGACGGCCTCTTCTGCGAGCGCATTTTCGGACCGACCAAGAACTTCCAGTGCTTCTGCGGCAAATATAAAGGAGTGCGGTACAGCGGCGTCGTCTGCGAGAAGTGCGGCGTGGAGGTCACGCGGAGCATCGTGCGCCGCGAGCGCATGGGCCACATCAACTTGGCCGTGCCGGTGACGCACATCTGGTTTCTGCGATCATCGCCCTCGCGTATCGGACTCCTGCTCGACCTTCCCATCAAGACGCTCGAGCAGATCGTCTACTTCGCGGCCTACATCGTGATCGCCGTCGATGAGGCATCGAAGAAGGAAGCGGAGAAAGAGATCACCTCCGCCATGGACGCGCGCAAGAATCAGGTCAAGCGCGAATACGATGACGCCAAGAAGAAACTTCAGGAGAGCAAGGCGCAGCGCGCCCAGATCGACGCCCTCGACAAAGAAGTCGCGGATCGCCTCGAGTCTCTGAAGCAGAACCACAAAGACGCGCTCGAGGACCTGAAAAACCTTCATCCAGGCTCTGTGCTCTCGGAATTGAAGTTTCGCGAGATGAACATGAAGTTCGGACACGTCTTCCGCGCCGGCACCGGGGCGGAATCGCTTCGCGAGATCATCCTCAGCCTCGAACTGCCGACGCTTATCGAAGTTCTGCAAAAGGAGCGCGAGCAGAGCAGCGGTCAGAAGCTCAAGAAGATCATGAAGCGCATCAAGCTGGTGAGTTCGCTGATGCAGGCCTCCATCAAACCGGAGTGGATGGTGCTCACGCGCTTGCCCGTCATCCCGCCGGATCTGCGTCCGATGGTGCAGCTCGACGGCGGACGTTTCGCGACATCCGACTTGAACGACCTCTACCGCCGCGTCATCAACCGCAACAACCGCTTGAAGAAACTGATGAGCATCGGGGCTCCAGAGGTCATCAACCGAAACGAAAAACGCATGCTCCAGGAATCTGTCGATACGCTCCTCAATAATTCCGCGCGTGCGGGCAAGACGCTCTTCACCGCGGGCGATCGCCGCAAACTGCGCTCGCTTTCCGACATGCTCAAGGGAAAGCAGGGACGCTTCCGCCAGAACCTCCTCGGCAAGCGCGTCGATTACTCCGGCCGTTCCGTCATCGTCGTCGGTCCGCACTTGCGACTGAATCAATGCGGACTGCCGAAAGAAATGGCGATGAAACTTTTCAAGCCTTTCGTCATCGGGAAGATTTTGCGCGGCGAGCTTGCGCACAACGTGAAGGCCGCCGAGCGACTCGTGCAAGAAGGCGCGAAGGAGGTGTGGGACATCCTCGAGGAAGTGATCCAAAACAAGCACGTCCTCCTGAACCGCGCGCCGACGCTCCACCGCCTCGGCATCCAGGCGTTCCAACCGCTGCTCATCGAAGGTCTCGCCATCCAGCTCCACCCGCTCGTCTGCGCCGCTTTCAACGCGGACTTCGACGGAGACCAGATGGCCGTGCACGTGCCGCTCGGCGAAAAAGCGCAAGCAGAAGCCGCGTCCCTCATGTCCGCGGTCAATAACGTCCTCAAGCCCTCTGCCGGCGAGCCGATCATCAACCCGGCGCAAGACATGGTGCTCGGGTGCTACTTCCTGACCCAAGTGCACGACGGCAAGAAAGGAGACGGGATGGTTTTCAGTTCTCCGGAGGAAGCGTACCTCAGCTACGACCACGGCATCGTCGATCTGCAGGCGAAGCTGAAAGTGCGCATCATGGATGCGGAAGGCAATCCGCAGTTCATCGAGACGTCCATCGGGCGCCTGAAGTTCCAGGACATCGTTCCGCCGGTGCTCGGCCTCGTGAATGAAACCATGCGAAAGAAGAGTCTCTCGGACTTGATCGCACGCGCGCTCGAGCTCGTGGGACGGGAAGAGACCGTCGCGTTCGCCGATCGCATCAAGGACATCGGTTTCGAGTACGCGACCGTCTCGGGCATCTCCATCGCGGCCAGCGACATCATCATCCCCGATGATCGCAGGCGGCTCCTGGACGACGCGAACGAGAAGATCCGCAAGATCAACAACTTCTACTGGAAGGGTCTCGTGACCGCCGACGAACGGTACAACCACGCCATCCGCATCTGGTCTCTGACCAAGAACGAAGTGACGAACGTCATGATCAAAGAGTTCCAGCGCCACGCGGAAAACGACGTCACGTACGTCATCGACTCCGGCGCTCGTGGAAACTGGGGACAAGTGACGCAGCTGGCCGGTATGAAAGGACTCGTGGCCAACCCGTCCGGGCGCACCATCGAGCTCCCGGTCCAATCGAACTTGAAAGAAGGGTTCAACGTTCTCGAGTACTTCATCGCGACGCACGGAGGACGCAAGGGTAAGTCCGACACGGCCTTGAAGACGGCCGAAGCCGGCTACCTGACGCGCCGTCTCGTCGATGCCGTCCAGGACGTCATCATCCGCGAAGACGATTGCAACGCGAAGGAAGGTCACCGGGTCACCCGCGCCGACAGCGAAGCGATCGGCGAGAAATTTGAACTGCGCATCTTCGGCCGCACGCTCGCGGAAGATCTGGTTCATGGCGGCAAGACGCTCGCGAAGCGCGACGATGAGATCGACGCCGCGCTCATCGCCGAAATGAAGAAGCAGGGAGTGGATGCCGTCACGCTGCGGTCCGTCATGACCTGCCGCACGCGCGGAGGAATCTGCGTGAAGTGCTACGGCCGCGACCTTTCCGACAACAAGACCGTGAAGATCGGCACGCCGGTCGGCATCATCGCCGCGCAATCCATCGGAGAGCCGGGAACGCAGCTCACGATGAGAACTTTCCACATGGGAGGTGTCGCCGAAGGAGCGGACATCACGCAGGGTCTCACCCGCGTCGAAGAACTCTTCGAAGCACGCTCGCCGCGCACGCCTGCGACGCTCAGCGATATCACGGGACGCGTGAAGATGAGTCATCAGGGCGGCAAAGCGACCGTGAATGTGATGGCGGAAGAGCCGGGCGAAGACGTCTACATCCTCCCGCCGCAGTACGAAGTCTCCGTAAAGAAAGCCCAGCCGGTGAAGGAGCGCATGGTGCTCGCGCGATCGTTGAACGATAAATCGACGGTGAAAGCGACGATCGCGGGTGTCGTTACATCAGTTGAAAGTAATATGGTGAAAGTTCGCCACGATGAGCGTCAGGAGCGCATCTACGAGTTTGCCGGGCGCGAATCGCTGCTCATCAAGACCGGACAAGTGGTCGAGGCCGGTCAGGCGTTGAACGTCGGTCACTACAACCTCCAGGAACTTCTGGAGAAGAAAGGTCCGTACGCGGTGCAGAGTTATATCGTGCAGGAAGTGCAGCACATTTACGCCTCGCAAGGACAGACTATCAACGACAAGCACCTCGAAATCATCGTGAAGAAAATGTTTTCCAAAGTCCGCGTCATCGATGCGGGCGACAGCAAGTTCCTGCCGGGCGAGACCGTCGATCTCGGCGAAGTGCAATTTGAAAACGAGCGCATTCACAAAGCGAAGGGCAAACCCGTCATGATCGAACAGCTGCTTCTCGGCATCACGCGCGTGGCCTTGGCCACCGATTCGTGGCTTGCCGGAGCCTCTTTCCAGGAGACGATCCGCGTGCTCGTGGAGGCCGCGACCACCCGTCGCATCGACATGCTCCAGGGTCTCAAAGAGAACGTCATCATCGGACGATTGATCCCGACCGGGGAGGTCTACCGAAAGAGATATTTGTCTTTGCCGGAGGACGAACAGCCCGCTGAATAGCTAAAAAACGTAGGTCCGAAATATTTCGGACCTACGATTTTTTCTTTACATCCCACCGCCTTCCCACTACCATTCCACTCCCAAATGCCTACCATTTCTCAGCTCGTCCGGCACGGCCGCAGGAACAAGAGACGCAAGTCGAAGGTTCCGGCCCTGCGCACGACGTGGAACTCGCTCAACATGCGTGACGTTCCGCTCCAAAAAGGCGCGCCCTTCAAGCGCGGCGTGTGCGTGAAGGTCACGACGATGACGCCGAAGAAGCCGAACTCCGCTCTGCGCAAGATCGCCCGCGTTAGGCTCACAAATGGTCACGAAGTGAAGGCTTACATCATGGGGGAGGGCCACAACCTGCAGGAACACAGCGTCGTGCTCGTGCGCGGAGGACGCGTGAAGGACCTGCCGGGTGTGCGCTACCACATCGTCCGCGGCATCCTCGATACGGAAGGCGTGCGAGATCGAAAACAAGGGAGGAGTCGATATGGTGCGAAAAAGCCCAAGTCTGCATAGTTGTTTATCGTTTATTCGTTTTTCGTTTTTGGTTATGACGTCATTCACATCCCGAAGCGGCCGAACGAAAAACGAGCAACGAGCAAACGAGCAACATTTTCAACCACTCTCTTAATCTCATCATGGCACGCCCCGTCAAATCCTACATTCCACAGGGTTCCGATCCGCTCCTCGAGAAGTTCATCAACTGTCTCATGAAGCGCGGCAAGAAGGCGACGGCCCGAAAGATTTTCACCGATGCACTCGAGATCATCAAGACGCGCACGAAGGATCCTCCCATGGAGGTCTTCAGTAAGGCGCTCTTGAACGTCACGCCGCTCGTCGAGGTTCGCCCGAAGCGCGTCGCCGGTTCCGTGTACCAAGTTCCGGTGGAGGTGAATCCCCGCCGCCAGCAAGCGCTCTCGATCCGCTGGATCCTCACCGCCGCGCGGGACCGCAAGGGGATCCCGATGGCGCAGAAGCTCGCGCTGGAATTGCTCGATGCATCGACCGATCAAGGTTCCGCGATCAAGAAGAAGCAGGACGTGTTGAAGATGGCGCAGGCGAACAAGGCTTTCGCGCACTTGGCGCGGTGATTTTTGCCACGGCCCGCGCCCAAGAACGGGCGCTCTGGTTTTTCCATATTTTCATAAATGAGAGCGGCCATTCCTGGCCGCAGTCTTTGGCCATTCCTGGCCGCGGTTTATCACCAATACCATGCTGTCTCCGCCACATCCCATTTTCCGCACGCAGAAGACCAGGGATAATCTTCGATGTTTTCCACCAATTTTTTTCGAACTGGATTCAAAGCGACATATCGAAGTGCTTCTTGGGGTTTTTTAGGAATAAGTACATGAAATCGCGGCTGCCAGATTGGGCCGAGACCGATATTTGAACTAACAATGCCTTTATAAATGTTCATGATTTTGGAAATAGACCCCGGTTCAGGAACGCTCATGAGAAAATGACAATGGTCCGGCATGACGACAAAGCCGTAGGAAAATGGATATCGTTCTTGAACGCGATAGAGGGTTTCAATTGCTTCACGTGCGTATGCGGGATTTTGAAAGAGAGGCCGGCGACTTTTGATATTGGTCGTAATCAGCATAATCGTCTCATTTTGCGTTGAATGTCTTTGCGACATAGTGAATCATTGTAGCAATTTCTATGCTTTGACCGCGCCCAAAATGGTCTTCAACCGTGCCCAAGAATGGGCGCTCTCGTGGGTGGTTTTTTCGGGCTTCGATGAGCGGTTTCTATCCAGAAAAGCCGTTGCTTTCGCAAATTCCGTTCCCTATACTCTCCGCACGCTTTTTAGGGATGCATGAGCATCCGGATTGGGTATGCATCTTTTTCCCTAGCCCAAGCCCTAACCCGAGCCCTACATCATGGACCTCAAGAATGTACGAAACATCGGGATCATCGCCCACATCGACGCGGGCAAAACGACTACGTCCGAGCGCATCCTCTTCTATACGGGACGCACGCACAAGATCGGGGAAGTCCACGAGGGAGAAGCGACGATGGACTGGATGGAGCAGGAGCGCGAGCGCGGCATTACGATCACGTCCGCCGCGACGCAGTGTCATTGGAAGGCGAAGAACGTCGAGGGGGTTGAAACGGACGTCACGATCAACCTGATCGATACGCCGGGTCACGTGGATTTCACCGCCGAAGTGGAGCGCAGCCTCCGCGTGCTCGACGGAGGAGTGGTCGTCTTCGATGGCTCGCAAGGCGTCGAGCCGCAGAGCGAAACTGTCTGGCGCCAGGCCGACAAGTACGGCGTTCCGCGCTTGGCCTTCGTGAACAAGATGGACAAGACGGGAGGAGATTTCTACATGTCCCTCGACAGCATCTACGACCGTCTCAGCAAGAACGGGGTCGCGATCCAGCTGCCTATCGGCGCGGAGAGCGAGTTCTCCGGCATCATCGACATCATCGACAAGAAGGCCTACACCTTCACCGGAAAAATGGGCGAGGTGCGCGAGGAGATCCCGATCCCGGAGGATATGCAGAACCAGGTAACGGAGTACCGCTCGCAGCTGATGGAGAAAGTGGCGGAGAACAGCAACGATGAGCTCCTCGATGCGTACCTCCAGAACGGCGCGCTTACAGATGAACAACTCAAGAAAGGCCTGCGCATCGCGACGGTCGCGAACAAGATCTACCCGGTGCTCTGCGGCAGTTCGCTCCAGAACATGGGCGTGCAGCTCGTGCTGGATGCCGTCGTCGCCTACCTGCCTTCTCCACTGGATATTCCCGCCATCAAGGGCGTGAATCCCGACACGGAAAAAGAGGAGATCCGCCATGCGAAGAACGACGAGCCGATGTCGGCGCTTGCCTTCAAGATTGCCGCCGATCCATTCGTGGGAAAGCTCACCTTCATCCGCGTGTACTCCGGGGTGCTGAAGTCCGGCAGCTTCGTGTATAACAGCCGCACGGGAAACAAGGAACGCATCGGTCGTCTCGTCCGCCTCCATGCCAATAGCCGCCAGGAGATCGAGCAGATCGAGGCAGGGGACATCGGCGCCGCCATCGGTCTCAAAGATACGCGCACGGGTGACACCATCTGCGACGAAGCGAAGCCGATCCGTTTGGAGTCGATTACGTTCGCGGAGCCGGTGATCTCCATCGCCGTCGAGCCGAAGACGAAGGCCGACCAAGAGAAAATGGGTATTGCGCTCCAACGGCTCGTCGAAGAAGATCCGACATTGCGCGTGCGCAGCGACGAGGAAACGGGTCAGACGATCCTCTCCGGCATGGGAGAGCTCCACCTCGACATCATCTGCGACCGCATGCGCCGCGAGTTCAAAGTGGAGAGCAACATCGGCACGCCGCAGGTCGCCTACCGCGAAACCATCCAGAAGGAAGTGGAGCATGAGGAGAAGTACATCAAGCAGACCGGTGGTCGCGGTCAGTACGGCCACGTGGTCTTCACGATCCGCCCGCAAGAGCCCGGCAAAGGCTACGAGTTCATCAACAGCGTCGTCTCCGGCCGCATCCCGAAGGAATTCATCAACCCGTGTGACAAAGGGTTCCAGGAAGGCATGAGCCGCGGCATCCAAGCGGGGTATCCGGTGGTCGATGTCCAAGTGGAGCTGACGGACGGGTCCTCCCACGACGTCGATAGTTCCGAAATGGCATTCAAACTCGCGGCATCGATCGGTTTCCAAGCAGCCGCGCGCAAGGCGGAACCCGTCATCCTGGAGCCGATCATGAAGGTCGAGGTCGTGACGCCGGAGCAATTCTTCGGCGACATCATGGGAGACATCAACTCTCGCAGGGGCCTCATCCTCGATACGGGCGACCGTGGCACCGCCAAGGTCATCACGGCCCACGTGCCGCTGAGCGAAATGTTCGGCTACGCGACCGACATGCGCAGCATGACACAGGGGCGTGCCAGCTATAGCATGGAGCCGAGCCATTATGCCAAGGTGCCGAAGAACAAGGCGGAGGAAGTTGTGGCTGCACGTGCGGGAGGAAAATAGGGCTAGGGCTAGGTCGCCTATTTGGCTTCTAGCAGCGGAAAATGGTGTTAATGTATTATCACATTGACACACAGAATTTTTTAGATAGAATGCCCGATATGAAACGACGCTTCACCGAGGAAACCTGGCGGCGTGAACCGTGGTTCAAGAGTCTCGCGGGAGCTCTTCGCTCCTGCAAAACCGACGAAGACATGGCCAATTTTCTACGTGACATCGGAACGCTCAGCGAACTCCAGGCGTGGAGTGAGCGTCTGGAGGTTGCACGGATGCTCGCAAGGGGCATGAGCTATCGTGATGTCGCGCGTGTCACCGGAGCCAGCACGACGACCGTCACCAGAGTCGCGAAATTCATCGAGAATGGAGAAGGGGGCTACCGCAAATTTTTGAACGTGCATCGGCATCACCGTCTGATGCCTCAAGTGAAGCAAGCTCTTGCTCACTCGGAGGCACCTCGTCGTGACGAGAAGTCGGCGTCGGTGCTGCAGAAGTATCTGGATAAGAAATAATCAGCCCGAAATCGCCTCCTCCTCACGGAAACGTGAGGAGCATTTTCTGCTGTGTAGGCAGGAAACTGGTGTGATCGGTCTTTGGAATCAATGGAGGAATGCAGCATGTTTCGTCCCAACTTTGAAAAGGGTGGCGGACTCATCCGAGCTGTTGCTCAGGATGCAGTTTCGCTGACTGTTCTCATGGATGCCTACATGAATGAAGAGGCATTCAATGAGACTGTCCGCACAGGGCAGGTAGTCTACTTTTCCCGCAGCAAGGGAAAGTTGTGGCGAAAAGGAGAGGAGAGTGGCAATATGCAGATTGTGCGTGATATCCGTGTGAATTGTTATACGGACTCCACTCTTATCCTTGCTGAACAGGTGGGTGGCGCGGCATGCCATGAAGGCTATCCCACATGTTACTATCGGCATCTGGCGAATGGCGAGTTGGTGCTGATCGAAGAGCGTGTCTTCGATCCGAGTCTGATCTACAAAAAAGGAGAGTAGTCATGAAGATTGAAGGTTCACTACCCGTCGGCAGTCTACAGAATCCATGTCTCGATTTGTGGAGAAGTGCCAACTACCAGATCAATCTGGCAGAACGAAGCCTCTTCCCTGTAATCGATGATTCCGAAATCAGTCTCATGCTGCTTCGGCCACAGGAAATTCCGAGGTACATGGCGGAGGGAAAGTTGGACTTCGGGATCTGCGGATACGACTGTCTCGTGGAATGCGAATGCGAGGAGCGCATTGTGGAGATGGCGGAACTTGTATTCAGCAAGCAGAGCCGCAAGCCGACCATCTGGGTCCTCGCAGTTTCCGCTTCGTCACCAATCCGCTGCCGGAGTGAGCTTTCCGGCAAGTCCATTCAGACTGAATTCGTCACAATGACGCGTCGATGGCTCGCGAAGAATTCCATCGAAGCGAATGTGCAGTTCAGTTGGGGTGCGACCGAGGTCAAGGCGGGACGCTTCTGCGATGCCATTGTTGAAGCAACGGAGACTGGAAATTCTCTCCGGAGAAACGGTCTCATAATTCTCGACGAGGTACTCAGAAGTACTCCACGATTCATCGCGAATCCAGAGGCATATGCAGACCCGTGGAAACGCGAGAAGATGGAGGACATTGTGTTCAACTTGCGAGGTGTCCTGGATGCCGAAGGGAAGTCCTGGATATCACTGAATGTCACTCAGGAGGATTTGCAAAAGGTAGTCCAGATTCTTCCTGCGCTTTGTTCTCCGACTGAAGCCCGATTGAATAAGGAAGGCTGGTCTTCATTGACGGCTGTCGTCGATGAAGCGGTGATCCGCGCCATCCTTCCAAAACTCAAGCGTGCCGGTGCTGCAGATATTGTCGTCAGTCCCATCTCCAGGGTGATCCGATAAGGAGATCGATCACACCTGCCCCGAATTCCATGGATGGAGTTCGGGGCTTTTTATGCTTCTGATTCAATTCAATCCGCCTTCGCCCCTCTCGGGGCTTCCCACGTCGCCCTACGGGCTTTGAGGGACAGGTCGGCGGACAGGCCGACCTGGATGCTATCATTCTGCTTTCGAAGGCGATGGTCTGACCCGCCCGAACGATCTGATCGTTCGGATCGGGCGGGTTCCCCGGAGCTTGCTCCGGAAAAAAAGAGTCCAGAGCTTGCTCTG
This sequence comes from Candidatus Peregrinibacteria bacterium, assembly GCA_016196295.1. GTDB lineage: Bacteria > Patescibacteriota > Gracilibacteria > Peribacterales > Peribacteraceae > JACPYA01. The sequence continues at coordinate 14,828 of JACPYA010000072.1, forward strand.
GGGTTCATACCAATGATTATTGAAGGTACAATTTTCTCCATTTAACATAAATTTTTGTGCGCTCTTTTGAAATAAAACTCCACATTCTCATGTAGTTAATAATTTCATCAGTCATTTTTTCCATGTGGTATTTGCATGGCTCTCGATTGCCAGGTGTAATCTTTTTGCGTGACATAGGATCTTATTATAAGCCAGTACTTGTTTATGCGACACCAGTGGCATGTTCAAGTCTGACGATGCGTCTCTGATGGTCTTGATCATGATCTTTCAGCACTTCAATTTGATCTTTATTTGCACCTTTGAGGTCGTGTCGGATTTCTTCAAGTCTCACATCGAAGTGTCTCATGACTTCATCGCTTCTGTCATTCTTCTGCAGTTCGCTCTTAATGATCTGATGCATTCTTTCTTCTGATTTCTTAAGGTCGTCCTTTGTGGAAAACTTTTTCAAGTCACCCTTTGTTGCCGGTTTTGAGTCGTCCTTTTTCTTGCGCATTGGAAAGTCAGAATAGTATTGCCATGGCAACCGGTCAATGATTCTATTTCATACATAATGAACCATTACCTATTCATGCGCCGGTGTTTGGAGCTCGCTGAGCGCGGACGGGGGTCTATAGGAAACGGAGCTCTCGTCGGTTCGTTACTCGTTCGTGAGGGAAAGATCATTGCTGAAGATCACTATTCTGGATTTGGCAATTTCCATGCAGAGCGAGCATTAGTGGAAAAATTTGACCCCACTCCGTCCGCCTCCGGCGGACTACGAGGGGCAAGTCAAAAAATTGCTCAAGAGGATGTGCTCTATGTGAATCTGGAACCGTGCTGTCACGAGGGGAAGACCCCTCCTTGTACAAATTATTTGATCGAAAAAGGAGTGAAGCACGTCGTTTTTGGGATGATTGATCCCGATCCGCGAGTGTCAGGGAAGGGCATCATGCAGTTGAGGGAGGCAGGAGTGGAGGTCATCGGTCCGGTCGTTCGTGCCCAGTGTGAATGGCTGAATAGGGGATTCATCTCCCTCAGAAAAAAGAACCGGCCGTGGATCACTCTGAAGATGGCACGAACGCTCTCCGGAGAGATTGCCTCTCCGGATGGATCCCCCAAGAAGATCACGTCGAAAGATCAGGATGTGTGGGTGCATGAACGCGTGCGCGGCGAGAGTGATGCCGTACTCGTTGGAGTGGGCACCGTGATCGCAGATAATCCCTTCCTGACGATCAGAAATACGATCAAAAAATTTGTACGACCGTACAGGATTATCTTGGATGCGCAGCTGAATACGCCGGTGACATCGCATGTTGTGACGGACGAACATACGAGTCGGACGATCCTTGTGGCGGATCCAAAAAATGCGTCTGGACCAAAAGCGCGGGATCTCGCTCAGAAGGGTGCCCATATATTTCCCGTGGCTATGAAAGACGGGCAATTCGTGTGGAGTGAACTTTGGAAAATGCTCACGGAGCCGAAAGGTGATTTTCACGGCATCGCATCGATCCTTGTTGAGGGTGGCCGCAGGACGTGGGATATATTTAAAGAGGCGGGGATGGTGGATGAGGAAATAATCCTCATAGGATCCTAAATGTGGGTCAGGAATATTCCTGACCCACATTTAGGTCTGTCATTGCTTTGTACTGATCGGATACATGATCCGATTCCCGACGCGGTAGACGAAGCTGAAGAATTGGTACGAGAGACGGATGCGCAGCGGCAGCGTTCCCGTTTCCGCGTATGTCTTCACGATCTTTGCGAATTTCTTCCCCGCATTCTTCACGCGTTCGAGACTTTTTGGTCGCTGATCGACGACCAAGCCAAATTTGCCCTTGCCGAGCATCGCTCGAGGTTCGAAGTACTTCCCCACGACGACGCCTCCGTAATACTTGATCGCCTCCGAGACGTGCATCGTCGTGAGATACATGAGCGCTTTCCATGCAAGCAGTGGAGCGCCACCCGTAAAGATAATGTAGAACGGCTTGGCTTTCATTTGACCTCTCGATCGCGTTTCTTCATCGAGAGCCACTGCGCCAATCCGATCAATGACGTTCTTCAGGTGCGCGGGCACGCTGAAGTTCCAGATGGGGGAGGCGATGACGACGCCCTTGGAGTCCAGGAGGGCGTCTTGGATATTGCAGAAATCATCGTCTCGCGGGCAGGCCGGGATGTAACGCTCGAGGGTGAAGTGCTTGATGTTCAAGTCTTTCAGTCGATATTTGATGACCTCGATCTCGGGATATGTCTCTTTGATCCCTTCGATGAACGCATCAGCCAGGGTATTGCTGTTGCTCTGTTCATTCGTTCCGGCGACGAGGACGAGAATCTTCATGAAGGGATGATAGCATTGAAAAGAAACCAAGGAGACCAATGAGACCAAAGAGACCGAGGAAAAATCAAAAAATCCTCGGTCTCATTGGTTTCTCTGGTTTCATCGGTCTCCACTTCACTCCACAAAAATTTCATAGGCCGTTGGTGTGGCCTTTCCTTGCCTCATTGTCACACTTTTTTCCTTTGCCCCAGCAAAGATTTGTGTCGCGGCAGTAGATTTTTTCAGGAGAAAAATTCCGACTTTTTCTCTCACGGCTGCATGGATTTGCCCTATCATTTTTCCATCGCTCGAAAACTTGACCCTTCGAACGTCGATCAATATCTTGTGTGATTGTTGCACGGATGGATCTATATATAGTGTTTCTTCCCATTTTCGTTTCCTTTCCCGTTTATGAACCCGCACGCCGTTTCTTCTAGTTCCAGCTCCTCGAAAGGGGCTTCTTCGGTGAAGGGACGGGTGCGCGAAAAAGGCCTCTCCATCCATCGCATGTTCACGACCCCGGGAAGCGATCCGCTCGAAATGGTCACCTATGAGAAGCGCACGAGCCGCATCGCGAACACGGACGGTTCGGTCGTTTTCGAGATGCAGGGGGCGGAGGTGCCGGCGAGCTGGAGCCAGGTCGCGACGGACATCGTCGTCAGCAAATACTTCCGCAAAGCGGGTGTTCCTCAGTTCGATGGGCAGGGAAACGTCATGACCGACCAGAAAGGAGAGGTGATCCGCGGTCCGGAGCGAAGCGTCAAACAGGTGGTCCGCCGCTTGGCCGGCTGCTGGCGGCACTGGGGCCAGCAGTACGGCTATTTCGAGACGCCGCAGGATGCGCAGACCTTCGAGGATGAGCTCAGCTACATGCTCGTTCATCAGATGGCGGCGCCGAACAGTCCGCAGTGGTTCAACACGGGTCTTCATTACGCCTACGGCATCACGGGACCGGCGCAGGGCCACTACTATTGCGAACCGGAGACCGGGGACATCAAGCGCAGCACCGATGCCTACACGCATCCGCAACCCCACGCGTGCTTCATTCAGTCCGTCGGCGACGACATGGTGAACGAAGGCGGCATCATGGACCTCTGGGTCCGCGAAGCGCGCCTCTTCAAGTTCGGCTCCGGCACCGGCACCAACTTCAGCAGTCTGCGCGGAGCGGGGGAGCCGCTCTCCGGCGGCGGGAAGAGCTCCGGTCTGATGAGCTTCCTCAAAATCGGCGATCGCGCCGCGGCCGCCATCAAGTCCGGCGGCACGACCCGCCGGGCGGCCAAGATGGTCTGCCTCGACGTCGATCATCCGGATATCGAGGAGTTCATCAATTGGAAAGTGAATGAGGAGAAGAAGGTGGCGGCACTTGCGAAGGCCGGCTACGACACGGACTTCAACGGCGAGGCGTACCTGACGGTCTCCGGCCAGAACTCCAACAATTCCGTCCGCCTCTCCCACGAATTCCTCGAGACGGTCGAGAAGGATGCCGACTGGCATCTCTTCTGGCGCACGGAGCTGCGCAAATCCGAAAAAGAATCCCGTGATCCCACGCCGAGCAAGACGATGAAGGCCCGGGACCTCTGGGACCAGGTGGGCTACGCCGCGTGGGCGTGCGCGGACCCCGGGGTGCAGTACGACACTACCATCAACGACTGGCACACGTGTCCCGAGGACGGCCGCATCAACGCCAGCAACCCCTGCAGCGAATACATGTTCCTGGATAACACCGCCTGCAACTTGGCGTCGCTCAATCTCATGACGTTCTACGACACCGAACACCCTTCGACTCGCCCTTCGGGCTCGCTCAGGGCGGGCGGCTTTCAGGTTGAGGCGTTCAAACATGCAGTGCGCCTCTGGACGATCGTCCTCGAAATTTCCGTCCTCATGGCGCAGTTCCCAAGCAAAGAGATCGCCGATCTCTCGTACCGGTTCCGCACGCTTGGCCTCGGCTACGCCAACCTCGGTGCCATGCTGATGCAGATGGGCATTCCTTATGACAGTCCCGAGGGCAGAGCCATCTGCGGCGCCATCACGGCGATCCTCACCGGCGAGAGTTACGCAACGTCCGCGGAGATGGCGGAGTGCCTCGGCGCCTTCCCCAATTACGAGAAGAACCGCGAGCACATGCTCAAGGTGATCCGCAATCACCGTCGCGCGGCCTACGATGCACCCGCTCGCGAGTACGAAGGCCTCCATGTTCCGCCGGTTGGCATCCATCACAAAGATTGCCCCGGCGACCTCCTCGAGGCTGCCAAAGAGTGCTGGGATCGCGCGCTCGCCCGTGGCGAGAAGCACGGCTACAGAAACGCCCAGGTCACCGTCATCGCGCCGACGGGCACCATCGGCCTCCTCATGGACTGCGACACGACGGGGGTGGAACCGGACTTCGCACTCGTGAAATTCAAGAAACTCGCGGGCGGCGGCTACATGAAGATCGCGAACCAATCGGTGGCTCCTGCGCTCGAACATCTCGGGTACAGCGAAGGGGAGATCAAAGACATCATGAAATACGTGATGGGCACGCTAAACTTGGAGGGGGCGCCCCACATCAACCGCAAGTCGCTCAAGGAGAAGGGATTCGACGATGCCGATATCGCGAAGGTCGAGAAGAACCTGCCCTCGGTATTCGAAATTCCCTTCGCGTTCAACAAATGGACGCTCGGCGATGCGACCATGAAACGGCTCGGTTTCAGAGAAGAACAGTCCTCGGACTTTAACTTTAACCTCCTGAAGGCGCTCGGATTCACGTCAGACCAGATCGAAGAGGCGAACGTCCACATTTGCGGGCACATGACCGTGGAAGGAGCGCCTCTCCTCAAAGATGAACATCTTCCTGTCTTCGACTGTGCGAATAAGTGCGGCAAGATCGGCAGACGCTTCATCTCGGCCGAGGGGCATATCCGCATGATGGCGGCCTCGCAGCCGTTTATCTCCGGCGCCATCAGCAAGACCATCAACCTCCCGAACGAGGCGACGGTCGAGGACATCAAGAATGCCTATCTCCTCAGCTGGAAATTGGGGCTCAAAGCGAACGCACTCTACCGCGACGGCAGCAAGCTCTCCCAAGCGCTCAGCAACAAGTCCGATGTGAAAGATGCCGCCGTCGAACCGACGATTGTGGAGAAGATCGTGATCAAAGAAGTGCCGCATCGCCGCAAGCTCCCGCAGGAACGCATGGCCATCGCGCACAAATTCGCGGTCGCAGGGCACGAGGGCTACATCCACGTCGGCATGTACGAGGACGGCACTCCGGGCGAGATCTTCATCAAGATGAACAAAGAGGGGACGACGCTCTCCGGCGTTATGGACACGCTTGCGCTTTCGCTCTCCATGAACTTGCAGTACGGCGTGCCGCTGGAGGTCCTCTGCGAGAAGCTCGTTCGCCAGCGCTTCGAGCCGATGGGCATGACGAACAACAAGGAGATTCCCATCGTCACGAGCATCATGGACTATATGGCGCGCTGGCTCGCGCTCAAGTTCATGCCGAAGGAAAAGGCGAAACACTTCCACAACGCGGAACTCGTCGAGAAGAGCTACAGCGAAGGGACGAAGAGCAAGGAAGCCTTCGCCATGCGTCTCCCGATCGTCGATGAAGGAGCGACCGTCCACAACAGCATGAATATCGCTGCCGCGGTGGATCAGAAGACTGCCAAGGAGATCTCGAAGGCCGTCAGCGAGGTGGCCGAAGCGCCCTCCAAGTTGGAACAGGCAAAGCTCCAGGGTTTCACGGGTTCCGCGTGCAGTGGTTGTGGCAGTTTCAAGATGAAGCGCAATGGTTCGTGCGAAGTGTGTTTGGATTGTGGGGCGACGAGTGGTTGTAGTTAATCCTTCCCCTTCTATGTCAAAAAGCGAATTTGCTCCGATCCGCATTCGTGAAGATGGTCAGGTAGAGATTGTGGATGCACCAAATGACACGAGTACAATGGTGGGAGCAATTATTTCGGACACTGCTAAACGGGCGCAACCGTTTGATCTCTCTGAAGTAAGGTGGAGTTTCGACGCTCTCGATGGGAATGGACGACGCGATTAATGTCGCTTCCTCGCGTATACTTTCGCCATGTCCGACTCCTGGCTCGATCTCATTCCCAGTCGCGAGCGTGAAAAGATCCGCAAGCGTATGTGCAGCCCGGAGGCGTATGCAGCTCTTCGAGAGAAGGTGAAGGGTCCGGAGGACCTCGAACGCGAGATGGAACACAATGAAGCGATGGCGGAGCTGCGCTTTGAGATGGAAACGGAGCCGGCGCTGAAGGAGGCGCTTAAGAAACAAGTGGAGAAGGACGCTCGCGAGCAGGGGATCGATCATGTCCTTGAGTATCATCCGTCAAAAGAAGCGAAGGCATCATTTGATCGGGGTGCGTTTCATCTCTCAGTCGAATCGCACCCGGACACCCATCTCGATCAACTCATCGCGATCCCGGAGGGAAAGGTGCAGGAAAAATTGCCGATCCGGGTCAGCCTTTGCAATCGGTACCTCGCGCAGTTTGTGCGCGGGATGTGAGATGCGGCAGGTATGCCCGCTCTCTATCCAAATTTTAGAGCGGCCATACGTGGCCGCGATTACCGGAAGATCAGGAGCAAGCACGCCCCCGCAGCCGCCTCGGCATCAATCGTGTGTGTCAGGCGTCCTTGTTTGTAGCCCATGACGTCATAGCAGTCCGTTCCGTCTTGCAAGTATCCCGTCGCCTCTTCTCCTTCGATGAGGACAAGACCTTCCCGTTTGATCACTTGCCCCACGATCGCATCGGCAATGTCGCGGACCTCACGTCCCTCGACCGTTCCCACCTGGTTTCCCTCTGCATCCAGAATGACGGCAGTATCCGGCTCGGCTCGGACGGATCCCCGGAGATTGCCGAGCCTGTTATAGACGGACACGCTTCCTCCGCACGAGGAAAGAGTGAGCACGAGGAAGGCGAGAACCATTTTTTGCATGTGGAATCAGTATACTTGCGTAGAAACATCCATCAATAATTTCGCTCAGCCCTTGTGAAAGATAAAAAAGAAGAACAAAAATGTAGATCAGTTGTGTTCCGCAAACGATGTGAGATCATCGTCGGGTGCAGCTCTATTGCTGATTTCTTTTCCGCATAGGAAACAACGATGCACGATCATCCATCCTTTCTTGCCGCTCTGGTCGAGGGAGACAGGTGTCATGAGTCCTCCGCAGTCCGAGGCCCGGTCCCCAGGACCCTCGGCATCAATGTGTTTGGAGTACAGGCAATGCGGACAATGATTGCGATACGTTCCACGTGGGAGTGGGGCTACGTCCTTGCCGCAATGTTCACACGTGAATGATTCTTGGCGTGCGATGAACGTCATTCGGTGAATGGACTGATATAAAGAAGATCGGGATGGTCCTTCCAACGTGAAACATTGCTTTTGATATATGTTCGAATGGCGTTCAATGCTCCTTCGGATCTCAAACATCTTTCATAGAAGCGCGTTTGCCAGTGAAAATCGTCGTATCCCATGGCATGAATTTTTTTGGTACATGTCATTTTAAATTGATTGATAACAGCTCCCAGAGATTTAGGTACGAGTCTTAGCCTCCGTTCGTTCGTAGAGACGCGCGAGTCGCGCATCTCGTTTGAAGAATTTCCATTGATTTTTGTTGTTTGTTGTTTTTTCGAGACGTGCCCATGGCACGTCTCTACCAACGAACGGTCAAAAATAAGAATCCCGTGTAAATGATCTGGCATCATTACAAATTGATCCAATCTCGCGTGAGGAAAATGATTGGGTATTTCTTTCCAATATGTTTCGACAATTTTTCCCACATCCGACATCGTCATCTTTCCTTTCTCAATTTCTCCAAACCAATGCAGTTTTCCCTTCGTGCAGATCGTTACAAAATAACAGGCGGAGCTTGAATAATCCCAATTTTTCATTCGATTCGTTCGTATCCGATATCTTCCTTTGAAGAGGAGAGATGTGCCAGTTGCAAGATCCATGACAAGCATTCTACACATTGCATTTGAAGTGCATCACGTCCCCGTCCTGCACGACGTAGTCTTTACCTTCCTGTCGGAGCTTTCCGGCATCTTTGGCTCCAGATTCGCCTTTAAACTGAACAAAATCTTTGTACGATATCGTCTCTGCGCGGATGAATCCTTTCTCGAAATCCGTGTGGATGACGCCTGCCGCCTGCGGCGCCGTCATGCCGCGGGTGATCGTCCATGCGCGCACTTCCTTCGGTCCCGCGGTGAAGTACGTGATGTAGCCGAGCGCCGCGTAGGCGGCGTGGATGAGCCGGTCGAGTCCGGACGATGTCACTTTGAGGTCTGCGAGGAAAACGGCTGCGTCCTCCGGCGACAGTTCCTGGAGGTCTTCTTCGATCTTCGCCGAGATGATGATCACCTGTGCGGACGGCTCCAGTTTCAGTTGCGATCGCACGGCGTCCGGCGTCATCACACTCAGTTCGTGCTCCGCGACGTTCACGGCATAGATCATCGGTTTGGCCGTCAGCAATTGGAACGCATGGGCGATCGGCCTCTGCTCCTTTTCGAGCGTCACGGTGGAGGCCAATTTCCCTTCTTGCAGCGCTGCTTCGATTTTTTTCGCGACGGCGAGCTCCGCGATCTTCTCTTTGTCCCCCGTGCGCGCCGCTCCTTCCATCTTTTCCATGCGCTTCTGCAGGTTCGAAAGATCCGCCAGCGCAAGCTCTGTTTCGATTGTTAGGCGGTCGCGCACCGGATCGACGGATCCTTCCACGTGGATGACGTCGCCACCCTGAAACGCGCGCACCACGTGGCAGATGGCATCTACTTCGCGGATATGACTGAGGAAGGCGTTCCCCAGCCCCTCGCCTTTGCTCGCGCCCTTCACGAGCCCGGCGATATCGACGAACTCGATCGCGGCGGGGATCACCTTCTCCGGCTTCACCATCTCCGTCAGGATTCGTAGCCGCTCATCGGGCACTTCCACGATGCCGACGTTCGGGTCGATGGTGCAAAACGGATAATTCGCCGCCATCGCGCCTTTGCTCTTGGTGAGTGCATTGAAGAGCGTCGATTTTCCAACATTCGGTAATCCAACTATTCCTATCTGGAGTGCCATGCATGAGTGGGGAAAGTTGAGAGTCCTACGATTCCAATTTGGAGAGCCATGAGAATGGAGAAGAAAGCCGATTTACCCGCCGTAGCCCCGCGTATGCGGGGCGAAGGCGGGCGATACCGATCTGAAGAGCCATGGAAACGTATACGGAAGGGGATTGCTGGAGACGGCATAATAGCCAAAAGCATGGAAAATTTCTCACCCAGGTACCCTTCAGAAACTCGTCATTGGGATTGACAATTTTGTGGGTTCTACTATACTATTTTTTCTTATGCACAAGCGATTGATCGCCCCCGTCCTTGTGGCCTTTATCCTAGCTGGAACCCGCTTTCCGGCCGTTTCCGCACGTTCCTTTGGAGACACTCTGGGGACGCGGTATAACGATTCTTTTTCGTACCTCTCCGACCGCTCCATTGTCCAGGGGTACAACGACGGGACAGGGAGACCTCATGAACTCGTGAACAGAGCGGAGGCCTTGAAGATCGTCCTCGAAATGCAGGAGGCGTCCAAGGCGATGGTCGAATGGTTTTCCAAGCACATGCCGCCGATGGCGCTCTTCCTCGATGCCGATCAGAAAGCGTGGTACGGACCGTACCTGGAGGCGGGCTTTCAGGAGGGAGTGATCACGGGATACGACGACCGCACGTTCCGTCCGGGGAATCCGCTGACGGTCGAAGAGGCAATCACGCTCCTCATGCGATCGCAGAAGGCGACGCCCGCGGAGCAGCCCTTCCACAGCAACAGCTCTCTCGCCAATCAAGACGGCCTCTGGTTCAGCAAGCACCTGAGCGCGGCGATCGCGAAGAACCTCGTGTCATCGCGGGAAGTCCTGCGGCTCAACCAGTACATCACGCGCGGGCAATTCTTCGACATCGCGTATCGCCTCGATGTCGTGAAGCGCGAGGGTCTCGCAGCCTTCAATCGTCCCGAACCGGTGGTTCAGGTCGCATCCGCACCGAGACCCGTCGCGGTCGTGGCGCCTCGCCCGGTTGCAGCGGCGAACACTGCTCCGCGTCCGGTCACTCCTCCGCCGTCTCCCGTGAACATCGCGGCCGCAGGCGACCTCGCGCAGTACGCGTCCGATCGATATTTTTCGATCACCATCCCCGCGCTCGGCATCAAAGACCTCCTCATCACGCACCCGGCGGATCCCTTCACGAGTAATGGGATGCTCGCTCCTCTCAAGAGCGGCGTCGGACACCTCTTCAGCTACCCGGGCAACGGCGGCAAGATCCTCATCTACGGACACAGCAGCGGTTACCCGTGGGACGTCTCCAAATTCACGAAGATCTTCCGCACCGTGAACAAACTCAACCGCGGCGACAAAGTCTACGTCACGTACAACGGCAACCTCTACGTCTACGAAGTCTCGTATGAAAATGCGGTGCCTGCAAAGGACACAAGCGCCTTCAGCGGAGCGGGGGAGGAGCTGATCCTCTACACCTGCTGGCCGCCCGACTCCATCTCCCAGCGCTACCTCATCCACGCGTTCCCGGTCAAAACCGTAGCTTTGCGATAGACATATTATGAACGATCTATTATTTCCACTTCTCGCCCTTCCGACTTGTCCCTCGAAGCTCAATGAGCGAAGTGGGAAGCTCCGAAGCGCAGCGGAGGAGCGAAGGAGGGTCAAAACCGTGGCTCTGCGGTGAGCTCGATGCCGGTCGAACGCGAATCACCATCGGCACCGGAGCCCATCGAAGCATTGCACATCTTGGTCCATCCGGGGTTCAGATCGTTTTTTCGCAGGAGACATACGAAGTGGAACCATACCGAAGAACAATTGTTCGATCGATTCATCGAGCATGCACAGAGGATGACTGAGCACGAGATCATGGCGCTTTTGACTTACGAGAGCCCGCACGGGTTCTCTCGAAGAGTGCGAGCGCATACGGAGACTGGCGAAGACCGTCTAATGCAGCGGATCGAGGAGTTACGGAACGTCCTGCAGCGGCGATTGATTATTCTTGCCGGCATGAAGATCCTCTCCGGCACCACGAAAGAGCGGCGCGATATTTTTCGCGTGCTGCAGAGAGTCGCGACGGGGCGAGGACAGCCTATCGATCCATCCGATATCGAGACCTACGTCTTTGGACAAGAGATCCACACGTGCGTACCGAAAGCAGCTCAGGCGTTGAACATTGCATACCGACTTCCTTTCGGCACGGTTGTCGATCTCGACCTCACGCACTTCGATTTCCATACCCAGGCACAGAAGAAATCGATCGTGGACACGGACATTCCCGCACTGGAAAAGAAGTACAACCGCGTTCTGTTCGCGCGGCTCAAGCTTCGCTTGCCGGAATCAAAGTGACCTCGCTCATGACCCAATCCGCCGGATGATCTCCCGATTCACCCTTCGGCTCCACCTTGCTTCGCTCGGTGTCGCTCAGGGTCAATCGCATTCTTCAGTTTAGTTTGATTTTAGGAACCGATTCTTCGAATAATCTCACGATTGACAAAATCCTTGGCTCTCCCGTACTTGAGGCGCGAGAGCTGCTTGAAGGCTTCCGCTGCGGACGCATCCTTGGTGTAGGTCGTGTCGAGCCACGGGCGGGGCACTTCGATGGAGAACGGACGCGACGGCTGGCCGTCGATGCTGAGCTTCATGGCACCCTTGAAGGCATCCATGTTCACGAGGTCTTGCTCGGAAAACACCGGCGCCATTTCCTTCGCGGCGACTTCGGCATCCTGCGGACCGATCTTGTAGAACATCATCGTGCCGACGTTGCCGAAGACGGCGCCTTTCAGCTTCACGGAGCCCGCGAGCTTGCTCTCTTTTTCCAGCTGGTCGAGGTACTGGTGCGCGAGGATCAAACCGAGGCGGTACTTGCGCGCTTCACTCAAGATCGATTCGATCGACGGCGTCACGAAGTTCTGGAACTCGTCGATGTAGAGGAAGAAATCCTTGCGCGATTTCGCGTCCTCGCGCTGGCGGCGCATGGCTGCGACCTGAATCTTATTCACCACGATCAAGCCGAGGAGTGTTGAGTTGATGTCGCCGATGAGACCTTTGGACAAGTTCATGAGCAGGATCTTGCCGCTGTTCATGCAGTCTGCGACGTCGAAGGCGCTCTTCGTCTGTCCCACGATGTTGCGGATGAGCGTGTTCGTCGTAAATTGTCCGAACTTCGCGGCGAAGTAGGGGATCATCTCCTGCTTTTCTCGCTGACCGGTCTGGGCCATCTGCTTTTCCCAGAACATGCGCACGATGGGGTTTTTCACCTTCGTGACTTTGTACTTCTGCCACTCGTCATCGGTAAAGAGGCGCACGAGGTCCGTGATCGCGCCGCCTTCCTCTTCGTCCTCCATCAAGGTCAGACAGCCGTTGCGGAAGTAGTCTTGGATGCGCGGGCCGAAGATCTCCTCGCCGAACATCTTCACCATCATGTTCATCGCGTCGAGCGCGATGAGGTCCTTCTCCTCCGGCGTCTTGCCTTCGAGCAAGTTGAGGCCCATCGGGCGCTCCGTGTCGGCCGGGTTGAAGTAGATGACGTCGTCGGCGCGGGAGCGCGGAATGTACGGGAGCAAGTCTTCGATCAGCGAGCCGTGGGGATCGACGATGCAGACGCCTTTGCCGTCGTTGAAGTCCTGCCTGGCCATCAATTGGATGATCGAGGATTTACCCGTACCGGTCTGACCGATGATGTAGAAGTGACGGAAACGGTCTTCGTTCTTCATGAAGACTTTCTTCTTCTCGCCGCCGAACGTATTCGTGCCGAGGAAGAGTCCTTCGTCCGGCGCGTTCTTCGGCAGCGGCGCGAGTTTGAAATTCTGCCACTTGATGGTCTCCACTTTGTTGTACTTGATGTTCGGCAGGTGGAAGAAGCTCGAGAGTTCCGTGGTGCCGAGCAGCAGCTTATGCGACCGCAGCATTTGCTGCAGGGTGCGGCGCGGACTGCGGCGGATGAAGCGCTCGACGATCGCCCGGCGATTGACCAGGCGCGGCTTGTGGAAGCTGTTTCCCCGCACGTCATCGAACTGCGCGAACGATGCGACAATGTCCTGCAAGATCGAGTGTGCTCTTCCTCGGGATTGGGCCGATGTCACGACGCGGATGACGGCCGTGAAGCCGGGGTTCGCCGCCTTCGCATCGACGGACTTGCTGTACTCCTCCACCATCGAGCTCACGCGCTCGCCCGTCGGTTTCTCCTCCTGGAGTTTCGCCGTTTCCTCCGCAGAGGACGTGAAGAGATCGAAGAGGCTCGCGATCCAGCTGACCGGGTTCCACCACGAGCGACCGTGCTTCTTCGGGTTGATGAGCTCCTTCGCTTCGCGTTGCAACTTGTGCTGCCACCCTTGTCGCACGGGTCGCAGCACGAATTGCACGGCAGCACCCTCATCCAGCTTCAACTTCGAGAAGGCATTCGTGATGTTATTGAGCGGGTCGCTCTTGAGCTGTTCGTATGTCTTGAAGACGGAAGTCCACGGTTTATTCGGCTGGAGCATCTCCGAGGCCGCGACGGACTGATCCGTAAAAATGTTGTAGTCATCGACCATGTCGATGACGATGTCGGGGTAGAACGACGTGATCTGCTTCTCGATGAGCTGCGCGATCTTGCGCGGACACACGACGAAGAAGAGGATCTCGCCCGCAAGCGCCGCGTATTCGACCGAGAGGAAATTCTGTCCGCGGAACAGGCGGTCTGCGAGATGCGGCTTGTACAAACTGTGCAGCGACTGGAAGAGGTGATCCATGACGCCGACGACGTCTTTGAAACTCTTGCCCGTCGAGTACTGCTCGGACTCCACCTCTTTATCCTGCTTGCTCTCCTTCTTCGGGACGAGCAGTTGCAGGAAGACGAGATCCTGCTCGCGACGCCGGTCCATCATCCACCGGCTCAACGATACGAGCGCCGTAGCCCCTCCCGCGATGAGGAGGAGTAAGCCGAGTATGGTGAGAAGATCCATCATCGGGAGGAGTGGAGATGCACGAAGTGTATCGTATCATTATACCATGAATGTTGAGCCAGAACACGCGTGTTTCCCCCCGACGGACCTCATGGACGATGATCCATTTTTTCGAGCCGACCTCGTCACAGGAAGAGAGAGGAGATATTGACTTTATGATAAAATAGTCTACTTTATACAAAGACCCATGTTAGGGTCATATTCCGAGTTTTTGGTCATTTACTCCACAGAAAGGAAGCGGGTTCCATGAAACGCAATGGTTTCACACTCGTCGAGTTGCTCGTCGTCGTCGCGATCATTGGAATCTTGATCGCCATCCTCCTGCCTGCCGTTCAGGCGGCGCGGGAGTCGGGCCGCAAGGCTCACTGCAAGAACAACCTCAAGCAGTTTGGCATCGCACACCACCTGTACCACGACGCTCGGAACGTCTTCCACAACTATCCTCAGTGGCAGGAACTCGAGCCGTTCATTGAAGAGTCGAAGAACATCCACTGGTGTCCCAGTGCGGTCTCGGAGCAGCACGATACGTGGCTGAATGTAGGATTAATTCATTCGCAGTATCCCTATGCAGTTCACCCCGATCGTGGCATGTGCTGGGAAGGCCTGAACATGTGGTATTCAGCGATGGGGGGTCCGCCCCTCACCTCCGGTCCACGCAAAACCGTTTTCGCCTGGAATGCGCGTACCTCGCGGATGAATGAGATCCTCGATGGACTCTCAAACACCATGACAAACAGCGAGACGCTCGGCGATGACAACCGGACACTGAGGAACTCCGGCTTCGTGGCCTTCAATGGCTTCCGGACCCCGAATGACCCACGGCCCGATGAGCTGTGCTTCATTCCATGCCGGAATGACGTTGCTCCATGCAACCTGGGAGCTTTCCAGCAAATGTGCGAAACCATCTGGACGGCGCGGTCGCGTCATCCCGGTGGCGTCCACACGTTGCATGCTGACGGTAGTGTCCACTTCGTCAAGAACAGCATCTCACACACCATCTGGCGAGCGCTGTTCACCATTCGTGGCGGCGAAGTCATCCCCTAATCTTTCCTTTCACAGAGTAAACCCATGAAAAATTCGGAAGGGCTCCTCGTTCGCGAGGAGCCTTTTCCATGTATAGTCATTGACTTATTATATAAATTAATTTTAAATGTTAGTATGAAAGACGTTGCCATACATCTGCCTCTTCCTGCGGATTTCTCTACGATCTCACAGCAGCATTGGCAGCGCGCCGTCCTTCATCTGCAGCGGCAAGACATTCATTTTTCCCATGAGAAGACGAGTGAGCGAGTGAGAGCATTAGTCGAATGCATGGGGCGAACGCGCCGGCATGTTGAATCTGTTCTCGCTCCGCATGTGCAAACGCGTGTTGGCATAACATGGAGTCCGATTCGGGAGGAGGCAATAGCGCAAGCACCTTGGATAATATTGTCCGGGCCAGCCTTGGATGCCGCGGCTCAATACGATTCCACAAGCATCATTTCACTGTGGAAAAACCGACCCAATACGCAACTGCAAGATTGTATTGTCAGCGGTACGAAAAACGCGATATGTCAATTGATGTATGCGGAAGAGCATCATCATGTGTATCTGCAAACCGTGGATCCTATGCCTGAAGGAAGCATTGTAACGGAACGAATGGGCCCGGTTGCGTTGTGTGAAAAAGATGCGCATCCCGCTGAATTTGCAGCTCTCCAATTTCTCCTGAAAGTCAGTCATGATTTTCACATGCCCCCTGCGACAGTCCGTGTCCTTACTGAGAGACTGGCGGCTGCACAGAAATTCCGTCATGCAGTAACAAACCTTCATTCCTGAAAGCATCAGAGGGAGACCGCGTGGAGAAATAGTTTCCCGCAAGCTGCGGTATACTTCCTTTCCATGTCCTCCTCGTACCGCCGCAGCCTCCGGACGATCCTCCGCGGAACTCTTCGCTACCTGTGGGGGAAGCGCGGCGAGCGGCGGGTGAAGGGATGGCGCATGCTCTATCGGCTGCGCGTCGAGGCGCTCCTGCGCGTGGAGGAACCGTTTCAATCCCTCACGCGTCATGCCGAGGTGCGCCTGTGGGTAGACGGCGAAGAAGCCTTTGCGCGCCTCGAGAAATTATTCTCTCGCGCGCGGCACACCATCGTCATTCAGATGTTCATTTGGAAAGATGATGCCGTCGGGCGCCGCATCGCCGCGGTCCTCGTCGAAGCCGCGGACCGTGGGGTGATGATTCACATCGCCAAGGAAGCTGTGGGCGATTTCTTCGAAGTCACGGGGGATTTCATCACCACGAAACACGAGAAGGATCGCATCTGGCAACGGTTCTGGAACCACCCACGCATCAAAATCACCCACTCGGCGCAACATGACCATGCGAAGGTCTACGTCATCGATGACCACACGCTCCTCCTCACGGGCATGAACATCGCGCAGGAGTACCTGGAGTGGCACGATTACATGGTGGAACTGCGGGGGACGCGCTTCGTCGCGCAGTATCTGACCGATGGAGAATTTCCGGTCGCCCGGAAATCGGCGCCGCGATCCGAGCCGGTACAGCTCATCATGAACACGCCGATGCGCAAGGAAATCCGCCCCGCAGTGATGCAGCTCCTCCAATCTGCGCGTCGCTCGATTCTCATCGAGCAATGTTATTTCTCCGACCCCGCTGTCGTTTCCCTCCTGAGTCAGCGGAGTCGCCACGGCGTCCGGATCATCATTGTGCTGCCGGAGACGCCCGACCTGCATCGCAACGCCAATTACCAGGCGATCGGCAATCTTCTCGCGTCTGCCGCTCCCGGATCGGTGCGGGTGTTCCTCTACCCCGGCATCGTGCACGGAAAGGTGATCCTCGTGGATCGCAAGAAAATGCTGCTCGGATCCGCGAATCTGATCACCTCGTCGCTCGATGAGATGGGCGAAGTCTGCGTGCTCGTGGAGGGTCGGTACCGCATGGCGCTCCTGAAACTGCGCGAAGTGCTCCGTCGTGACATCTTCAAGAGCAAGCCGATGACGAGTCCGCCGCAGTTGCGATGGATAGGGAAGTGGTTGGCGGGGATGGGACTGTGATAGTCCTGAGGGGATGTTTTTCGTTTGTTCGTTTTTGGTTTTTAGTTATAGAGCGCAGATCGTGCTTGCGAACGAAAAACCAAAAACGAGAAACTAAAAACGGTTATCGTCTGGACGACAGTAACTTCTCCGTCATATCCAAAAGCGACCGTATCGTCATGTCTTTCTTGATGAAGTACCCTTCGACGCCCAGCTCCTCGCCACGCTGCCGATATTTCTCATCTCCGAAATTCGTGAGGACGATCACCGGAAAACTCCGCGTTCCCTTCGGAAATTTTTCGAGGACGGCGAATCCGTCCACCTTCGGCATGTGAATGTCGAGGATGAGAAGGTCGGGCGGCTGTTCGGTGATGGCATTGATCGTTTCTTCCCCATTCGTCGCGGTGCGGATCGCAAATCCGCCCACTGTGAACTTCTTCACGTAGAGGTTGCGCAGCACCGGGTCGTCTTCGGCGATGAGGATATTTCCTCGAGCCATAATAGATTATTATACCCTTTTTTGAGCTTCTTGAGAAGGTGCTTTCCGACTCTGCAGGGTCATCCCAAATCCTACTCTGCAAGAGGGTAACTGTCGGGAATTAAGGGTGCAAAAAGGCCGAATTTGTGCTATCATGAGAGGAAACATGAAACATACACAAAAGCCAGTCCAGGCCTTCGTGACCGCGAGTCTGTGCTTCGTGATTGCGATTTTTACGCTGCAATCACAGGGCGTGCTTGCCGTCGAGTGCGAAGGCAAGCCCTACGGCTACCCCGGCTGCCCGACCAAGTCGCCGTCGTCGGCGCCTGCGACGCCTCCCCCGAATTGCGGCAATAACGTCGTGGAGGATGATGAGGGCGAAGAGTGCGATATGGGTCGCTTCAACGGGACCAGGCAGTGTTCCGTGAACTGCACGCTGCTCTACTGCGGCGACGGCAAGGTGACGGCCAGCATCGGCGAAGAGTGCGAACCGGAATACGAAGAGGTCTACGTGAAAGATCCGCAAACCGGAGAACTGAAAGTGGAGAAACAGTTCAAGAGTCAGGAATGCGGCAATTACTGCACGCCGCCCTCGGACTGCGATGCATCGGGGAAAAATTGCCGGGGCGGCTGCAAGCAGAAGTTTCTCTCGGAGTGTGCCGGATCCGCAAGTTCGGAAGCTCTGAAAGCAGCCGCGCCGACGTCCTCGGCGCCCGGCTCCGCCGCTCCTCCCGCAGATGCGGGATCCTCATCCGTGAATCTGCTGCAAGCGCTGCGCTGCGGCAATGGCGTCATCGATCCAGGCGAGCAGTGTGATGACGGCAATCAAGTCCCGACCGATGGGTGCACGTCTTCGTGCCAGCTCAGTCGCTGCGGCGACGGCATCGTCCAGTACGGCGAGCAGTGCGATGACGGCAATCAGCTCCACGGCGATGCCTGCGGCAATACCTGTCAGGTCGCGCGGTGCGGCGACGGCATCGTGCAAGTGGGCGAGCAGTGCGACGACGGCAATCAGATCAATACCGATGGCTGCAGCATTTCCTGTCTGCTCGGCCGCTGCGGCGACGGTGTGGTGCAGGGCGGGGAGGCTTGCGATGACGGCAACCAAGTGAACGGAGATAGTTGTACCAACGCGTGCCGCCCGCCGTCCTGCGGCGATGGCATCGTCCAGTATGGCGAGCAGTGCGACGACGGCAACCCCGTGAACACCGATGCCTGCTCCAACAATTGTCAGCACGCGATCTGCGGCGATCGCATCGTGCAGCTTGGCGAGCAGTGCGATGACGGCAACGAGATCAACACCGACAGCTGCACCTCCGCGTGTCGCAAGTCGAGCTGCGGCGATGGCGTCGTCCAACTGGGTGAAGAGTGTGACGACGGCAACCAGATCAACACCGATACCTGCAGCAACGCATGCAAGAACGCGCGGTGCGGCAACGGCGTGAAGGAAGCCAGCGAAGAGTGCGACGATGGCAATCAGCTGAACGCCGACGGCTGCACGAATTCCTGCCGGTTGCCCATCTGCGGCAACGGCGTTCGCGAAGAGGGCGAAGAGTGCGACGAAGGGTCGCGCAACTCCGCGACGAAGCCGGACTCCTGCCGCGACGATTGCCAGGTGGCGCACTGCGGCGACCATGTCGTCGATGAGGGCGAAGAGTGCGACGGCAGCGACGATTGTTCACAGGACTGCATCGTCGCCGGCACCGGCACCGTGCTCGCGCCCATCAGCCGTCACCCGGTGCTTGCGACGGCCATCGCGACCGTGCTCGGCCTCGCGACGATCTTCGGATTGCTCTTCCGCAAGCACATCAGCAACAGCCTGGCGCATGCGCGCGGCCGGGAGCGCTCCATCGACGACATCCCGCTCGATGAGATAGAAATGCCCTGGCACAGCTGGTCCTGAGGCACCAGAATGGACAACGGACAATTGAAAATTGACAATTCGGCAGCGGTTCAGATCAGCTACTTGGGCTTGTTGATCTTTTGAAGTGCCGCCTCAGCAGCTTTCGCTATCGGTGAAGGATCATTCCAGTTGATTTGTCCTGGTGAGCCCGAGGCTTCATTGAGGTACTTGCGTAGAACCGGAATTGCTTCTTTAGCCGACGGTCCTGTAAGTCCGAGATTAATAATACAAGTTTTAACATTTTCAAAATCCCATCCGTATCTATTTGAGAAAACAGGTTGTTCAGCAGAAGAGCCGCTTCTGTAGTAACTCAAATCACGTTCCAAATAGGCGACCATGCTTGGAACTAATTCACTCGCTTTGTCGCCCATCATCGGAACTTGCATCGTCGTAACTCGCCAGAAGTAAGGAAATGTACCCTCTACGAATTTAGTCGGGTATCTCATTTGAGGTTCAGGCTTGAGTTTCTCAATAATCTCCTTGAAGAATACAATCGTCCGGGGATCTGGGCCTATGTGTCCTAAACCCCACAGACCCTCGATGCGGTGGTCATCACTGTCTCGGACGATGGACATTAGGCTTGGAATGGCCTCGCTAGCATCGGGGCCAATCTTTGCGAGAGCCCAAATGGCGGGGGTGCAATCTTGGCGGTTGGCGAGGCATAGGATCAAAGAAGGGCCGGCATCTTTGCTGCCGATATTTCCAAGTGCATCGATAGCCGCTTTTCTTATCGCATCGTTTCGAATCGCAGTAAGCGGTAGCAAGTCGGCAACGCAATCTTCTTTCGCGATCTCGGCAAGTGCAGTTACGACGGCTGGCTTAAGTGCATCTGAGCCAGTCGCAAGCAGCTCTTTAAGAGTTGGAATCGCTACCCTTCCTGCCGAGCTGTATAGACCAATTTCGTGAATTGCTTTCTCCTTCCGATCTGGCAGCAAATTAGCATCTTGGGCAACTGACAGTAAGTCATTAATGGATTGAGCGGGTCTATAGATCAGCACATTCCATATGCGAGCGTCACGCATCTGAATCGACCCAAGGCGTGAGCCTCCAGCGCGTACGATATCAACTACGTTTACTGTTCCCGATTCGTCAAGGTTGAACGTTCCATCGCTTTCGAGGCTCCAATGTCTCTGTCTACACCTGAACAATATGTCCTTGAGCTGCTGCTTTGTTAGTCCACTCGGTTCGACGTTTAGCAATGGTTCTTGTTCAATGACCTGTTCCGGCTCGGCTGGCTGTGAAGGTTCTTCTTGCTGAACTGGAGGCTCTTCCTTTGACTCGTCGTCTGAGGAGTCCATTGAGACTTCGTCTTCGGCGATAGGAAGCTGATCTTCAATAGCACGTTGAGGTTGCTCAGGCGCTGGCTCTGCTGGTGCCCAATCGGAATACCCATCCGGTCGCACAACACGAGGTTGGTTGTAGTAATGATTCGCGGTCAGTCCCGCCCCAGCTCCCAGCACTCCCACGATCGCTCCTCGAAAGAACCTCCGCAGCGGCTGCGCCTTCTCCGTTCGAGGCGGATACCACGCATTGAGAACGGGGTTCTCTTTCATGCAGACGTATAATAGCACAGGCTTACCATGCGCTGAAAGCGATTATCCGTCCTTTCCTTTCGCAAACATCCTCCATACGATTCCATTGAAATCTCGACCAAACAGAGAAATTCAGTGAAAAAAACCGTTCTATATCAAAAAGCTCGATGCGTGGTTCTGCTGAATCGATGGCAGTTAAGATCGACATCCTGAAGTGGATGATTCCGTTAGAAGCGCAGCGGAAACCGCGGGGGCTCTGCCCCCGCGATGGATAGTGCGGCGCCCGCAGGGCGCTAAACTGTCCATTGCATGGAGTTGAACCGAGCAGAGCATCACCTCTACAGGCTGGAGTACCACCTGGTCTGGACACCCAAATACCGGTGCAAGGCCTTCAAAAAACCCTACACGGATACCCTCAAACAGATCCTCATCAAGATTGCATATGATTACGATATGGCAGTCCTCGAGATTGAAATTCCAATCGATCACGTGCACATGCTCGTTTCCATTCCTCCTCACACCTCGATCTCCGATGCCATTCGCACATTCAAGAGCATCAGTGCGAAGGAGATATTCAAGCGGCATCCTGAGTTCGAGCAAGAATACTTCTGGGGTGGCAAACTCTGGTCACCCAGCTACTACGCAGAGACGATTGGCAGGGTGAACGAGCTGGCCATCAAGAAGTACATCCGGGACCAACTGAAGAAGGAAGAACGTCTTAAGAAGCGCATCAAACAACTGAAGCTGTTCTAGACCTCCGGCAGAATCGCGGGGGCTCTGCCCCCGCGTAGTTCAACTCATTAACTTCTTAGCTTTTTAGGAATGTCATTATTCTCTTAAACAAGCTAATACCGCTAAAAAGCTTATCACATCTGTCTGAACCTTCCTCAGCCCTCTGTCACCTCCTTATATATAAGGAGTGATGGGGGCGGGACCCCTGCATCGGTCATTTTTTCAGTCTGTTTCGCCCATTCCTGCGAAGAATTCTTACCTGGATGTCCATTTCCGTGTACCTAAAAAATGTTTCACATCCGGAATTGCTCTTTTTTG
>JACPYA010000079.1 GCA_016196295.1 Candidatus Peregrinibacteria bacterium
CCACGCACCCAAGTATGTAGTGAATCCACGGCGAATGCTCATCCCGCAGAACTGTAGGTAGGAGATCACGAGTAGAATCAATGAATCCTGGCCAGTACTGGATAAACTCAAGGTCCTTGAGAAACGGAAATTTTTCCTGGAAACTGTGAATCACCCGGGTAATGACCCGTGGAGAGGTCACATAATGGAGCGAGAAGGTGCTCAGAAGACTTCCACCCCCCACCAACAGTCTCTGGTCGCCCGTCAGGCGAAAATAGGTATACACGAGATCACTGTCCCAACATTGGAGCGGCTCATCTGGAAATAACTGCTGAACCTCCTGATCCTTGAGCGGCTCACTGACGGCCAAAAATGTCTGTGCATGGTAAATATGATCCGAGAACTTCGTCAGCGAAAGCTGGGGTTTATCGGCGCAAATGATGATCTCTGAAGCACTAACGGAGCCTAAGTGGGTGTAAACGGTATGGTCTTTGATCCCTCTTACTTCGCTGCTTTCAAAGATCCGCACCCCATGATCCAAGAGCACATGTTTAATTCCTTGGGCATAACGAAGAGCGTTGATCGCATGGGTATCCGCATAGCGGACCGCCCCGCTATAGCCCTCCGAACCGATGACCTTAGTCAACTTATCCGCCGGGTAAAAGGTCTGGCGGAGTCCCAATTGTTCACGGGCGGAAACCTCTTCCTGCGCAGTCTTTCGACCACTTGCTCCTTTTCCCAAAAACAGACTGTCCTGCTCGAGGAGATCACATTCAATTCCATAGCGTTTCACAGTGTCGGTGATCAGCTTGATCCCTCGGACGGGAACGTCCCAGAGATCCCGTGCCCCCAGCGCGCCAAAGCGACGTATCAATTGGGACAGATCTAACTCGCTGTCAGGGGTAAGGAATCCCGCGCTCTTACCCGTAGAGCTTCCACCACAGATGTTCCTTTCCAGCAAGACAATGCGGCGTCCCGATTTGGTGCAACGAAGCGCCGTAGAAAGCCCGGCCATTCCACCTCCGACAATGACAATATCCGCTTGGATATGGTCCTTGAGCGGAGGCTGCATCGGCTCCAGAATATCCAGGAGTGTCGTATACCACCAGTTCTGAAGAATCATTAAAGTTGCCGGTCCAAAAACTTGATCGAACTACTCAGGTGGAAAGGACGACCCCATTAGTAAGAGCCCATTAGTAAAAGCAAGAAAGGCCAGTGGTGGTCCCAACGGGAATCGAACCCGTGTTACCGACGTGAGAGGCCGGTGTCCTAACCGCTAGACGATGGGACCATGGCTGAGG
>JACPYA010000080.1 GCA_016196295.1 Candidatus Peregrinibacteria bacterium
ACGGATGTACGCAGAAAGAGCAAAGAGCAACTGACCCTCAAAGATGCGAAGGAGCGCATCGAGATGTTCCAATCATCCTTTATGGGGTGGTCGACGTACAGCGTCGACGGGGTTTTCTTCTCGAAAAAAGACGGCAGCATGTACGAGGAAGCCACCCAAGTCATACGCATCATGTTTCGATTCGTTGAAACAAAGCCCTACAAGAAACTCGAAAAGGAGGCACGGAAAGCGGGCTGCACGGACGTGTTGCGTTCGATCGTATACTGGGTCATCCCCCGACTGGGGAGGATCAGCGAGGAAACCGGCTGGTCCCCTGATGAATGCAAGCTGTATCTCAATAACCATACAGCTTGGACGGAGCCGAAGAGAGCTTTCACGGAGAAGCACTTCAGTTCGATTGCAAAAGAGGTGCAGCGGTGGCACGACGACTGTGTGCTCTTTCTGTTCGGCTACCTCGTACGAAAGTTCTGGCAAAACCTCATCGCTCAGGAGTTGTACGAAGAGGAAATTTGGGTCACGAGTCATTACACTATGAACCTGAATGTCATCAAGCGTGTCGAACGATAACTCATTTAAAGGAGAATAACATGCTATCAGAACGCGTTGCGAAACTCGTCCGCGACATCTACGCCAAAGATGATAACGAGGAGGTGCAACAGAAGCTGCAGGAAGATCCCGAAGAAGTGCTGATTTCTCTCCTAGAGACAATTAAGGAAGATTTGCCCGAAGTATCATCCACGCTTCAGTTCACCGTCGAAAAAGGAACTTTCGGCCTTATCGAAGGTTCCTCACAACGGGCCAGGTTTTTTGGGAAAAAGGAACGCGCAAAGAAGTGATACCCTTGTGGCATCGCTTCAGCCCCTCTCTACGGAGAGGGGCTGTTTTTTTGAATAGCGATATGAGGAATGAAAATCCGAATGGTACCACGGATGTTTCTACTTATTTTATCTTCGTATTTCGCTTTCATCGAACCCCAGTCGGGTTCAGGCCAAACTACAGTTGGGAACCATTGCCTTCTTGATTCTTAGCTTTCTGTTTTCTTCGTAGCTCTCGTTGAACTATTTCCTCGCACCGCACCCAAACTTCGTTTCCGAGAAGAAAAAAGCCTACGCATCTCTTCCTCATGAGGTGTTTCAGGCCAATAA
The DNA here is from genome assembly GCA_016196295.1 of Candidatus Peregrinibacteria bacterium. Classification (GTDB taxonomy): domain Bacteria; phylum Patescibacteriota; class Gracilibacteria; order Peribacterales; family Peribacteraceae; genus JACPYA01. The sequence continues at coordinate 1,146 of JACPYA010000080.1, forward strand.
GGATTCATATGAGGATTCCCAATTCGTTGTAAGGCTGGAGAATATCTCTCCGAACTTCTAAATATGTTTCCTCATCTGTTACTTCTGCATATGCATCGACAATAACTTTGCATACATGACGTTCATCGTCAGGGAGATTTGCGGCGCCGAACTTGGTCATCATTTCCTCAGCATTCATAATGGGCATTATACCAGGAGCAATTTTTTGCGGGAAATAAGTTAAGTAGGAATATTCGTGGCGGCGCCACGTGATTGCGCGCAGCCACGTAAAGCCGCTGCGCGGCACGTGGCACGTAAAATATGCTGCTCGCTTCGTTGCACGCGATTTTACGTGGTGTCACGGGCCAGGATTCCCGCCTACGTCCCGCTTTTGCGGGACTTCGGACGGGCAGGGAACTGGCGATCCGCCTAGGCGGACTTATGAGTCCCGTGCGGCTGTGCCGCAGATGTTTTTTAATGGCGCGTCTCGGCTTCGCCTCGACGCGACCAACTGAGCTACCGTGACAAGCACAACTAAAAAAATGGTGTCACGGGCCAGGATTGAACTGGCGACCCCGGGCTTATGAGTCCCGTGCTCTACCAACTGAGCTACCGTGACATGGTGATGCGATTCTAAGAATGATCGGAGGCAATAGATTATCAGATTTCTCTGTCATACAACATCCTTGGATTCGTCAGAAGATATATCTATCTCTTTCCCTCTTTCCTATGGCACGCAAGTATTCTCCCAAGGCCGGCAAAAAAGTAGAGAAAACAATGCACGAATATAAACGCGGCAAGCTGCACAGCGGACGTAGCGGGAAAATCGTACGAAGCCGCAAGCAGGCCGTTGCAATCGGGCTCAGCCAAGCGCGGAAAGAAGGCGCAAAAGTTCCTCCTCCTCCGCGACGAAGCCGTCGATGAGAAATCCGAAGCACGAATTTCGAATTTTTCAAATTAACAAGAATAATGCAATGCTTGACATGAGCAATCCAATATCCCGTATCGCGATGTCGTTCCAGCCCGTCTGTGTGTGAACGGCGACCAAATGAAGTGCGACGAGGATCGCCCCCGCTTGCCGCACTCTGCGGTGGGGGATCAGAAGCATCACGGCGAAGACGGCCTCCGTGGCGCCGGTGATCATCAACCAGACCTCTTTCGAGAGCCCCATGAAGCCATCGAGCCAGGGCGGCATCCAGCCGATCCAGAAGAGGGGATGGATGAACTTATCCACGCCGAAGTAGCCGAAAACAAATGCAAGCGCGACGATGAGAAGGTTTCGGGCAAGTCGATTGTGTTCCATGCAGCTCCAGTATACACTGAAACCTCACTATTTCCTCCTCATGGTATGAACAACATGCGCTTCTTCTCTGTGACGTTGCTGCCGCTTCTGCTTGTTGCGTGCAGCTTCGGCGCTCCGACAAACAAGATGGAAGAACCGGAGATCGAAGGGATGACGATCGAGAATGATGATCCGAGCAATGCCGATACTGACATGGTGGAAGGAGCGGAGAATGGCCGCAGGATCGAAGACGCGGGAGGCGATGGGATCGGGCCCATTCCCACGCGCACGGTGAAGCTCACGACGGATAACTGGAAGTTCACCCCGAACATGATCACCGCGTCCGTCGGCGAGGACGTCACGGTGCAGATCACCGGAGTCGCGGGCACCCACGGATTTTCGATTCCGGATCTCGGCGTGAATGTCTCGATTGCTCCCGGTCAGACGGTGTCCGTGGATCTTCCCACAGACAAGGCGGGAACATTCACGTTCCGCTGTTCCGTTCCGTGCGGATCGGGCCACAAGGACATGCATGGACAGCTTGTGATCAAATAATCGGAATCATCTTCGATATTCCCAGCCCATGAAACGGTTTCTTCTCTTCGGCCTTGCCCTCCTCGTCGGGGGGTGCAGTTGGTTTCCAAGACAGCCGGCTCAAAATCCGGATCCCAATCACCTGCATGCGGACGTTGCCGTGTGGGTGGGGGGCACGAAACTTGATTTCTCCGATGAGCGCTACATGTCGGAGCCACCGGCCGAGAGCGCGCGCGTATCGGCGCTGTCTCTGCTCATTCCCGGCACGTCCGCGCATGGCGATGAAGAGGACGGCCACGTCGTGCCGGGGCGGGAGTACCTCCACTTGCATGACGGCAACGGACACGTCATCCATGTCCATAAGCCCGGGCTCGCCATCGGCGATTTCTTCACGTCGATCGGCCTCACTGTGACATCCGACTGTCTGACGCTCGATGAGTATCTCTTCGCGCAACTCGATGCCGATTGGGTGGATGCGTGGGCTCGGACGCGTGATCTCTGCGCCGACGGCAAATTTCACTGGACCATGATCGTGAATGGAGAGCGGCTCCCGATGGATCCGACCTACGTCATCAAGGACGTCGATAGGATTTTGCTGAGCTACGGGTCGAGCGATACCGCGGCCGACGAAGAGTTTGTGACGATGACGGATGATGCGTGTCTCTACTCCAAAACCTGCCCCTGGCGCGGCGAGCCGCCTACGGAAAATTGCATCGCGGATCCCGCCGTTCCCTGCGTCGCTCCACTTGAATAATTCCCCCTTCTTTGTCATGAGACTGCGAATGATGTCTCTTTCGATGCTCTTCATCCTCGTTGCATGCGTTCCCGCCAACGATTCCATGGGACAGCACGGCGGAGGAGATCACACAACGGGCGGTCAGGCCCGCGATCTGAGCCTGCTCGATGAAACGGACGTGCGGTCGGGCGAGATCGCCTTTACGATTTTTTTGGGCAATGACATTTTCACGGATTACGGGATCAGCCACGAGAAGCGCATGCATCTGATCGTCGTCCGTGACGATCTCCGGCATTTTTCACATGTGCATCCGGAGATGGACGACAAGGGTGCCTGGAGAGTCGCGTACACGGCTCCGGCGGGCGGCGCGTATTGGGCCTATGCGGATTTCGTGGAGGGCAACGGAGCCGTCCATACGATCCGTTTCGAGCAGACGCATCCGGGAATCATCGGTGACAAAGGACTCGTGAAGGAAACGGCGGTGCGCGAGAAAAACGCCGATGGCCTGACCGTCTCGCTCGTGACGGGGAAGGACGAGCATGGCGCTTCCTTCCGATACGAAGTGAACAATGCCCAAGGGAAAGGCGTGCAACTTGAACCGTACTTGGGGGCTCTGGGCCACAGCGTCCTCATCAATCCCGGCGGGGGATACATTCACACGCACCCGGATGTGTCTTCCGATGAGCTGATGTTCTCCGTTCCCGGCGATCTGCAATCTGACTTCTATCGCGCCTTCACGCAGTTTCAAGTCGCTGGCAACGTCCACACCGTCAGCTTCGACTGGGCACCTTGATATGGCTGCTCGATGTGAGAGCGACATTTTTATTTCCAAAATATCTCTGATGGCGGCGAAGTCCCGTCCCGCACATGCGGGAGGACGAAACCGTATGATCAATCGAACGCCTCATGATGCGATTTGTCCATCATGTCGATCGCGTGGAGGGCGGACACTTCCTCTGCCACGGTCACTCGATGCGGATCGAGTTCCCTGCCCATCACTCCCGAGTAGCGCTCGCGGAGGCGATAGATGTCCTCTGCCGCGGTGTATCGATGATAGCCGGCTTGCCGGCAGTATTCGAGAATCTGGCCGATCCTGGAGTCGGGAGCTGCCATGGGCGGTCGTTCTGCGGGCAGGGTATTCATGAGTGCGGGGAGGGGAAGAGTGGGTGCATTCTACGAAGGGTTTTCCATCCGTCCAGCGCAAAGAATTTCCAAAAACAATCATGCCGATGATTTGCGCTTCCTGAAGAGGAAACATGAGGGTTCCCGTTCTCTTTGGACCTCTGATTTTCATCCGCTCATCTTCGCGAATGCCAGGAAGAGGCCAGAGCACGAGAACCGGGACAACCGCCATTTGCAGCACGGGCGTCAGCCCGATGCGCAGGATGACGAGTGTTTTGCTATTTTCGCAGTTTACGTTCGTTTCTCCAACACCGGGAGTTTTTTTCAATCCGCCTTCGTCCCGCAAGTGCGGGACTGCGCCGGACAAGGGGCTTTTGTGTTGTGGCACTGTAAGCGAAGCCGATGGTTTGACCCGCCCGAACGATCTGATCGTTCGGATCGGGCGGGTTCCCCGGAGCTTGCTCCGGAAGAGGGAGTCCAGAGCCCTGCCTGCCGGCAGGCAGGTTGCTCTGGGGTTCATATCAATGATCTTTCGAGTGATCAAAACAGCGCACGATGCGCAGTGCATTCCTGTCATTCTCAGAGTCGAACGAGTGGAGGGCATGGCGGAGAGGGGAATCCAGAGCCGCGATTCAGGCGGTCACCGGATGAACTGTGTACTCATCCCCGGATGCTTCCACTTCCTGTTTCCAGGCGTCAAAGTTGAAGCTCTCGTCGTGTTCCAGCGTCACGCGCTTGGATTCGATATCGATGTCCGTCTTCTTGATCGCCAGAAATTCCGAACTGATATCGTGGATGAGAGCGGCGCAGGAAGCGCAGTGCATGCCGGGGATGGAGACGATTGTTTGCATACCATTATGAATCGCGAATGTGAACATTGGCGCGGAGCATGCCCATGGAGCAGGTCACGACGAAGTCGTTCTTCGGGTTTTGGATCGGTCCCAGCCAGTTTGGGCCTTTCTTGATCGGCGTCGAAACATTGAAGGTCGGTGCCGTCATGACGCTCGCGCAGCCGACGACGCCGTTTTTCGCGATCGCATAGATCCACGTCGGGCGACCTGGCTCGATCGTAAACGAGTCGGGGCTGTAGCCCCTCTCATTCACGTACATCGTCACGATCTGCTGGCCTTGCTCGTTAATCGTTACGAAGGGGTCCGCTCCCGCTTTCGGAATCATCTGCTCGCGGCCGGCGGCGAACCCGGAGATCCACTCCTGTGCGTCTACTCCCGAGAGCAGAAGCCCGCTCTGGAGATTGAGGATGCCGAGTATGAGGACGAGTGCGCCGGAGAACGTGAGGAAATATCGTGCGAATTTCCCCTCGGCCATGGAACTCACGACACTGATGCCGAGGAGGGCGGGGAGTGTTCCGAGCGCGAAGAGGAACATGATCATGCCGCCTTCAAAGAAACTGCCCGAGCCGAGGGCCAGGAGCTGCATCGACTGCGTGAATCCGCACGGCAGGAAAAAGGTGAGCGCGCCGAGGACCGCCGGCATGGCGGGATTTTTTGATTCAGAGAGATCCTGGATCTTTCGGGAGAAGGACCGCGGAAGCGGCAGCGTGCAGTAACGCTTTGGAACAATCCTCAAAATGTTGAGGCCGAGCATGATCATCACGAATGCGATGAACACGGTGAGGTACCCCGTCACTCGCGGAGTCAGCGTGAGTGCCGTTCCGAGGAGACCGACGAGACCGCCGAAGAGGAAGTACCCGAGCAAGCGGCCAACGTTGAATGTCAGAAGCGGCCGAAATTTTTCCGCTCGTGTAACAGGATGGAAATTTTCCGTCCACTTCGCGGATACGGAGAGCAGGAGCCCCCCGACGACTGCAAGGCACGTCGAGGTCGCAGCAGTGAGGCCCACGGCGACGATGGCACCATAGGTCATCGTCCCCTCCACCGATCCGGAGAGAGAGAAGAGCCCCGTTGCCTTGAAGATTTTGTAGAGGGCGAGGATGACAATCAGCATTGCCCCCACTTCGAACCACCGGCTGGCGCCGCGCACGGGGATGTCTGCGACGAGCGAGGAACCGGGTAGGACGACGCCGTAGCGCGTTCCTTGCAAAGCTTCCGTGATGGCTTCTCGGCTCGGCGGAGGCAGCTCCTGGCGTGAGAATACTTCCACTTCGCCGCGACGTTCGCTGGCGCGCACCTCGGTGACGCCCGGGATGGCTTTCAACTTTCGTTCAATGAGGAGTTCGCAACTGCGGCAGGTCATCCCGCGTATGGGGAAAACCTGGCGATGCCTGCCCGCCGTAGCTTCAGCGGAGGAGGGCGATGATTGTTTCGAGGAAGACATGAGAGAGAGGGAAATGACAGTAAAACACCTTCTTCTAAGACGAAGACTTCACGAAAACTGTCATTCCCATTATACTCTCAAGACGATACTCAGAAGAGATTCCGGATAGGTGGATGCTCTCTGTTCTTTTATCAGCTGAACGGCCGTCGATACGTAGCCATCATGCGACCGTCCCGTTGAGACGGCAGCAGTGGTCTCCATTGCGAGAGAACGATGGTCTTCCTGTGGACATTCGAATGATGTTACGCACATGTCTGCAGGACAGGGCTCATGGGCCAGAGTATCCACGTGTGGAGCTGACGCCACGTCCTCGCAGCTCACGGTGATGGCCCCCGCTTTCGACATCAACACTGTCTCCGCCGGTTTATATATCTGGAAGCTCAGTCCACAGAGGAGAATCTGTGCCATCACAGCGGACAGTATAAAGCTTTTCATCGTGTCCATTATAGCACAAATGAGACTGTTCTTGCATATAGCTCAGTCTCTTTGGAATGCTCACTCTGGGTCGCTACCCTGCGCCCATGGCCTGGCCGCCCATCACCATGGCGACGCAACATCCGGATGGCGATCATGCGGGACATCGTTGAAGCGGGGAAGATTCGGAGGAGTTTGGGGTAAATTGACAAACATTAATCATTATGATTAAATGTCTGATGTGCGAATCCCTGATATTGTCTTAGAGAAGGATCGAGTAGACCTCCTGGAACCTATTATAACCCGCATAGTGGAGATGTTGAATACAATGCGTCGTGACATTGTTGTGGCGATCAACGGGGCAGCTCCTAACGTAGGAAAGACGTACGTTGCTAGCGCGCTCCACGCTTTATTAATGAGGAGAAATATCGAGTCGGTGGATTCGAATGATTACCTGCTGGAATCACAAATTGATGTGCTTCAAGAATTGAAGAGGGTGAATAATCCGCAGCCCGGGGTGGTTATAATGTCCGCTTATATGGATGATGGAAGCGGAGAAAAATCAGATTTCGTGGACCGACTGAAAGAACTTAAAGATTCGCGCATTGCCGATTACTCCAAGGGCAAGTTCAATGAAGTGGATATGTGGATTGCGATTTATAGAAATGATAGACGATTCTCGCATCCATTTGTCTTGGGAGATGTATTGATCCGAAACGACGGGGCGAAGAACAAGACCTCATGGTAAAATCAGAGCGATGAATCCTCCAAAGAAAGATCCCGGAAAGGATCCGAAAATTCTCGCGCTCGAGGGCCAGGTCGCCGAGCTCACAACTCAATTGAAGAAGCTCACCGATCTCGCGGGCAGGGCTCAGGCAGATCTGCAGAACGCGAAGATCCGCATGGAGAAAGATCGCGATGACCTCGGGAAATTTGCGACGGAATCCGTATTGAAGAAGCTGCTCCCCGTCATCGATCACTTCCAGCGCGCATTTCAGCATCTACCGGAAGATCTGAAGGATCATGAGTGGGTGAAGGGAGTCGCCGCGATCGAGCAGGATTTCACGCGACTCCTCAGTGAACTGGGCCTCCGGAAAATCGAATCGCTCGGCGCGGATGTCGATACGGCCAAACACGAGGTGCTGACGATCGGACCGGGAGAAGAAGGCAAGATCCTCGAAGTGTTCGAAGAAGGATACGAACTCAACGGACGCGTCCTGCGACCGGCGAAGGTGAAGGTGGGGGATGGGATGATGGAAGAAGCAAGAAACAAGTCGCAAGATACAAAATGAGCAGTATTTGTTTCTTGTATCTTGTCTCTTTTTTTAACCAGCCGCCTTGGCGAACGAGAGGATGATGAAAATTCCCGCTGTATTGCAGATAAAGCTGATGATGCTGAATTTGCGCTCCTCGATATCCGTCACGCCACCGATGAGCGAGACCCCGATTTCATCGGGGAGGGGAGAAGCGATGATGATGCCGGCGAACGACCAGAGGATGTAGGCGCGGATCTTGTCCGTCAGCGTGCGATGGTGGAGGAGATTGTAGAAAAACCGGAAGATGCGCGTGGTCCTGAAGTGCAGGATTTCATCCTCAAAGAAAGAATTCCGGACGATCTGCAAGATCATGAGGTCTGCCAGATAGGCGCCCAATCCCGCCAGAGGAGCTGCAAGGAAAGGGTTTATTTCCGGTCCGACTTCCGCGAAGAAGCCGATCGCGAAGGGGGTCGTGAAACCGAAGCTGAAGAGCAGACCCCCCAGG
>JACPYA010000084.1 GCA_016196295.1 Candidatus Peregrinibacteria bacterium
CCACCCCACTTCGCTCCGCATACGCGGGGCTACGCGGGGCAAGGAGGATGGTGATCGATTAAACATAGACTAAGAATTTATAGAGAAAGAAATTCCACCCCACTTCGCTCCGCATACGCGGGGCTACGCGGGGCAAGGAGGATGGTGATCGATTAAACATAGACTAAGAATTTATAGAGAAAGAAATTCCACAGGACCGTCAGGGCCCAACTGATGAACTTTGCGCTGCCTTCGTCGAGATGCAGGTATTCGACAAAGACAAAAAGCAGCGCGGTCTGAGCGATGAGATTGAAAATATTAATCACGCAATACCGAACGAAGTGATTCACGATCGCATCATGCTTTCCGAAGACGAAGTATTTGTGGAGAAGGAACGCGCCGAAGAAACCAAGAATATTTCCGACGATGTTCGCCGTCACGTAGTAGACATCGAGCCAAAGGAGCACGAAGTAACCGCCGAAGTCGAGCGCCACCGCCAGGCCGCCGCTCATGAGGTAACGCACAAATTCGCCGGAAAGCAGCCGAGATATCCTCATTTGCAATCGTTGGGAGGTTCAATGAGGAAGTACCCCGCGAGCGGCATCAGTCGTCCGGAGTATTTCTGCTGGTCCTCCGCACTCAATTTCCGAACGAGCGGCATGCATCGCTGCGCCGGACTGAGGCCGACGAGCTCTTCGGGGAGACGTAACGACATGATAGGATTGGTCAGGAAGAACCAGTGCGGCCGCGGCGCGAGGCGCACAAAGATCTCCGCCTGCTGCACGACGAGCGGCACGTCTCTGTACTCCGCTTCGAGGATGGCCGCTGCCTCCGTGGCTGCAGTGCTGCGGCTCGCTCCCTTGTATGTGAGTTGCCACCATGCCTGTGCGACGACGATTGCAAAGATCACCGTGACACCGAGGCGCTTGCCGAAGATCGACCACGCGCCGGCGGGAACAAACAGGAGCAGCAGGATGTGCGCAGGCAGGACATGGCGGTACCACCCGAAGCTGCTTAGGTAATAGAGCGTGAAGAGCACGATCAGTGACCAAACAAAGACCAGCACATGCATTGGCACTGTTCGGCTGAGCTTGAGGGAGCCGAGTATCCCAAGCACGAAGAAGACGGCATAGGACAAGAAGGGGATGCGCAGGAGAATCTCCGGATTGTTCCATATGTGCGAGAACGGGATAGCCGCTTGTTCCTCGCTTCCCCCCAGCATGAAGAGGATGTCTTTGAGAATCCCTCCTCGACTGCTGAGTTCCATCATCTGCCAGGCGACGAACGGCACGAGAGCGATGACCCCCGTGACAGCCAAGCGAGCCGCCGCTGTCCATTCCCTGCGCAGCATCATGACGAGAAACGTGAGTCCGAGAGCAGGAAAGAGAAGCATGTACGAGAGCTTCGTCATGACGGCAATGCCGAAGAGCAGCCCCGCAAGCACGCTCCGTCCCCAGTGGCGCTTCGGCGCGTCGAGTAAGAAGAAGAATCCTGCGAGCAAGAATGCAACCCCGGGAATCTCCCCGAGCACGGGCTTGCCGGTATTGATGAAGGCGGAAAGGCTGATAAGGAGGAGGGAGCTCCGGAGCGCGGACGTTCGTCCCGCCATCCTTCGTGCAAGGAAATAGAAGAGGGTGGATGCCGCAATCAGATATGCGATCATCGGCAACCGCGCGCTCGCGACGGAAAATCCAATCGCCTTGATCGCAAGCGCGGACGGAATGATCAGCGCGGGCCCGACGCCGAGCGTGTACGGATACAACCACTCACGTCCAAGGATGATGAGTGCATAGCCTTTCCCTTCTGCTATATTCCGCGCAACGATCATGAAGAGGCTGTCGTCCGCCCACGCTGCGGGAAACGTGCCGAGTTCGCGCAGGCTGAGGAAGAGCAGCAGGGCGAAAAGACCCACTTCGGGGAGCCATTTCTGGACGGAGCGAAGCACCGGGTTATCCTACCACTTTTTCCCATCCCGGAGCTCCGCAATTTTCCGTGCCAGAGCCTCGCTATCACCTGGCGGAACGAGATGCACGCCCTGCCACTCCCGGTACTTCTCCCGGATCGCGGGACTGTCCATGGTGATGACCGGGACGCCGCAGGCAACGGCGTCGTAGACTTTGTGGGGGATGACGCGTTTGGCTTTCCTGGATGTTCCGAAAATGCCGAGTGAGACGTGGCCGCTCTGGAGAAAGCGGGGGAGTTCCTCGTACGGGATCCGGTCGCGGAAGGTGACATTGCGGAGCTTCAAGTTCTCCGCGAACTTCCGCATCGCCGGATACGTCTGGCCCGTTCCCACGAGCGTGAAGTGCACGTCCGGATGAGAAGCCTGTAGCTTTGCCGCAGCGGCGAGGATGTGCTCGATGCCTTGGAGGGGAATGTAGGTTCCGTAGAAAATGACATTGAACGTGCCACCTTGGTATGAATGCGGCATGCCTGGCTTAAAGAGATCTGGGCGAGTGCCCACGGGGACAGCCGTGACGCGATCGGGGCGCAGCCCGAATGTGCGGATCAAATATGTTCGATGCTCCTCCGTATCAATGAGCACTTCGTCAGCAAGGTGCATACTCAGCCAGTCGAGCAGGTAGAGGGCCCACGCAATGGGATTCAGGACGGAATATTTTTTGCGATCGAGGACTTGGGTATCCCACAGCGAAATGAACGCATCGAAGATCAAGCGCTTGCGCGGATGACGCGTCAGGTGCCACGCGAGTAGTACGAGCGTGTGTCCCGGAAACATCACAAGGACTGCCTCTGCATCCTGCGGCATCGCATGGAACTTTCTGCCGAGGTCTCGCCATTTTGCGGTGAGTCCCCGGGCGGTCGTGTGGCACTCCACCATCGTGAGGCCGCGCCCTTCGTAGAGCTTTTTCAGGTTCCAATGACGCGGGGCGGATTGGTCGTGGTAGCCGAAGGCCAGAATGGATCGCATAGGTTTATTGTAGCCCGGGAATGAGAAAAAGGACGACTAGGAAGACAAGGACGACAAAGATGGAGATTTCGTTGTCATCCTTGTCGTCTTTGTCCTCTTTTTTCTAAGGTATGATCTCCCCCGATGCGTATCACGTACGTCACCCAAACCCGGTTTCCCGTGCCGAAGGCGCACGGAAAGCAGATTGCAGAGGTATGCGCCGCGCTTGCCGCTCTCGGTCACAAAGTCACGCTCGTCTGCCCGAACGTGTATTCCGGCGTGCACCGCGACGCATTCTCGTATTACGGGATTCCGAAGTCCTTCGAAGTGAAGAGGCTCGATCACTTCGACGCATCGATCCACTGGTGGCTGAAGCCGCTGGGGTTCTTTCACTTCCCGATCAACATGTGGCGATACAAGAAGGCGCTCACAGGGTTTCTGCGTACTCACAAGACAGATCTCTTCTACGTGCGTGCATCGCTCCTCGTTCCGTTGCTCGCAAAGACCGGCGTGCCGGTGATCCTGGAGCTCCATACGATCCCGAAGCGACGCAGCCGACGCTTCGCGACGCTGTGCAACAGTTGCAAGAAAGTCGTGTGCCTCACGCATCTCATGGCGCATGAACTGAGGCGTCGCGGCATCGATCGCGCGAAGATCGTCGTGGAGCCCGATGGCGTGGATCTCTCGCGCTTCCGACACGTGCCATCCCTGAAAGATGCGAAGAAGAAAGCGAAGAATTTCCCCGATGACCGTCCCGTCGTCGGGTACGTCGGCTCGTTTTTTACCCAGCGAAAGATCGAGAAGGGCGTCGGCGTGATCATCGAGGCGCTCGCGATCCTCAAAAGAAAGAATGTGCCGCTATACGGGCTCTTCGCCGGAGGACAGAGTGGGGAGATCGAGATGTACAAGCGCGCTGCGCGGCAGAAGAAGATCGACCGTGATGTGCTCTTCCACGGGCTGCTGGCAGCTGCCGAGGTTCCACTGCAATTAGCCGCGTGCGACATCCTCATCTACCCTGCCCCGGCATCGAAACATCCGTATTTTCAACGCGATACGTCTCCGCTGAAGCTCTTCGAGTATCTGGCGACCGGGCGCCCCATCATCTGCGCGGATCTCCCGCCGCTTCGCGAGGTGGTCGATGACAGAACGGTCTTCTTCTTCACGCCGGGCGATGCGACCTCTCTCGCCCACTGGATCGATCACGTGCTTTCGCGACCCACGGAAGCGAAAAAGAAAGCTGAAAGAGGCCAGAGCCTCGTGAAAGCCTTCGACTGGAAGAAGCGCATGGAGCGGATCATGGCTTGAAGAAGCGCTCATACGGCTTCGCGACGTGAGTGCAATCTGAGTACAATCTCATAATTACTGATGTCGGCGTAGCGATCCGGCTTCGTCCGCCTTAGGCGGACTACGCCGGACAAGTATCGCTACGCCGATATTGGCTCAGAATGGAATAAAAGCGCCTTCTTTCGTATCGCGAAGTCGCATCAACAGCGCACTTCTTCTTTGCTATCATACGCAGGCGTGTCCGACATCCTTGCCGTTACCAAAGGGGCCACAACCTACGCTCTTTTTTTTGGAAAGGAGTTGAAGCCGGATGGCGCGCGTTTTGTGACGGAACGCACGATGCCGTTTCAAGTCGGCGTCATCGAGCGGCCCGCCGGGTACGGCGTGAAAGCGCATCAGCATCCGCCGCAGACCTACGATGTGCGGACCACGAGTGAATTTCTGTATCTTGAGCACGGGAAGATGGAGGTCACGATCTACGATGAGGAATGGACCGTCTTGAAGAAGCACGTGATGTCCGCCGGGGACGCCATGCTCTCGCTGGGCGGCGGCCACAGCATGGAAGTTCTGGAGCCCGTGCGCCTGTTTGAGGTGAAGCAAGGCCCGTTCCCCGGAGATAAACAATCGAAGTCCTACCGCGACCCACAATGATGACGATTCCGGTCAATGAACCGGTGATCACACCAGAGGCGAAAAAATATGTGAACGACGCCCTCGATACGGGGTGGATTTCCTCCGCCGGCAAGTACATCGGGGAGTTTGAGAAAGCATTTGCGAGCTACGCGGGCGTGCAGAACGGCATTGCGACCATGAACGGGACCGCCGCGCTCCACCTGGCGCTCGTAACGGTCGGCGTGGGCCACGGGGACGAAGTGATCGTGCCGAACTTCACGATGATCGCGACCGCGGCCGCTGTCCTCTACACGGGGGCGACGCCGGTGTTCGTGGATGCCGAACCCGAGACATTCAACATCGATGTGAAAAAGATCGAAGGAAAGATCACGAAGAAAACCAAGGCGATCATGCCGGTGCATATCTACGGGCACAGCTGCGACATGGATCCCATCCTCGCGCTCGCGGAAAAGCACGATCTCTTCGTCATCGAAGATGCGGCGGAAGCGCACGGCGCGACGTACAAAGGAAAAAAATGCGGATCGATGGGTGATATGGGCTGTTTCAGTTTCTATGGCAATAAGATCGTCACGACGGGGGAGGGGGGCATGGTCGTCACGGACGATGCCGCGCTCGCGGGACGGGCCCGGTCCCTCGCGGACCTCGCGCACTCGGTGAAGAAACGCTTCTGGCACGAGGAGCTGGGGTTCAACTACCGCATGACGAACCTCCAAGCGGCCGTGGGACTCGGGCAGATGCAGCAGATCGACAAATTCGTTGCGAAGAAGAAGTGGATGGCTGCGGAATATGAGAAAAGATTGAAGGATGTGAAGGAACTTCGTCTCCCCATCACGAAACCGTACGCGGAGAACGTGTACTGGATGTACGGCGTGCTCGTGGAAAAAGATTTTCCGATGTCCAAGGATGCCTTTCGCGCCGCTCTGAAGGAAAAAGGAGTCGATACGCGCGATTTTTTCTATTCGACGGCGAGCCAGCCCCTCCTGAAGCATCTGCCATCCGCAAAAGAAAAATTCCCCGTGAGTGACATGCTCGCGGAGCATGGAATGTATTTGCCGTCCGGGCTCGCGCTCACGGAAAAGCAGATCGCGTACGTCTGCGACACCATCCTTTCCGTTGCTTAGGGGAGGAATTTCTGACCGCGGAGATACGTGGCCACCGCAATCGCCGTGATGTCATGGCCCTCCTGCGACAGATGCCCATCGATCAGGAGATATGGTTCTTTTCCTTGGCTGAATGCTCTGCGAAAGGGCTCTGTGAGATCAAGAAGGGGAATATGTTGCTCCCTCGCGATGCGCGTGAGCTCCCTGCGCGCGAAATCGATGTCCAGGTCCTGTCCTTGCAGCGCGGGATATTCTTTGAGCATCTGCTCGCGCAGGTCTGCGCGCAGGTCGAAGATGTCCGGTATCACCCCCAGCACCAGGCGACCCTTCGTCACTTCCTGCTTGAGCGCTTGCAGGAGGAGCTCCGTCGTCTTCAGCGCTTCTCCACGTTCCGGTGTATCCAGGTAGGTCGTGCGAAAGCCCAGAGGAATCTCTGCCCCCACTTCTTCGGGCTGAATGGAGAGGAGCCCCGTCTTCACGAGGAGTCCCACGAAGAGAGCATTGTCCTTTCCCTTCTCGAACATAAATCGCGGGAGGCGGAAGTTCTGCAGCAAGTATGCCTTCAGCGCCCCAAGGCGCTGCGGTTCGACGGTGACGGTCTCGAGATCTTTCTTCCGCACCAGGTGGCGATTTTGATAGTTGTCGCGGAAATCATTGCCCGTGTAGAACCAGATGATCGTGACATCCGGGTCATACGAGTAGCCGTAGTAGCGGTAGGTAAGGAACTCGAGGAGCGTGCCGCGCCCCGCGACGCTTAAGTTCAAGTGCTCGGTGCCGGGAAGAAGATTATTCAACTGCGAGACGAAGCTTTTTTCGGTGTTTACGTGGATCGCCTCGACCAACGAGTCGCCGATGTGCAGCACGCGCTTCGTTCCCGGTGTTTTTTCGATGTCGAACGCAGGGCCCATCCACCCGTGCTCGTTCGTGAAAATGCGTGACTGCCAATCTTTGCCCTCAAGATCCATTTCCATATTCGGGCGCATCCTGCGGTAAATGTGCGGGTCTTTGATGGTGATGGGAGTGGCGTAAGGCACAAAGAGCCGCAGGCCTACTTCCACTGCAGCGAGCATGATGAAGAGACTGACGCAAAATGCAGCGAGATTCCCCAGCCACCTTTTCAGACCTTGCTTCATGGCAGCATCTGGTAATGATCCAGAGCCGCCTTGATCACCTCCGCCCCCTTCGCCGCGGTCTCTGCGCTCGGGTGCACGGTATCCCAGCCCAGTGTTTCTGCCTCATTGCCAAAGACTTCATAAAGATCGAGCACCTTAAACCCGTTTGATCGGGCAATTTCCTTTAATTTCGGACGCGCAAGGAAGTGCAAGTGCCGTTCGGGCCAGATCACGAAGAGGCGGGGGAGACCTTCCGGAAATTGCGAGCGAAGCTTGCCCAATTGCTCCCCATACCGATTCAGATTGTCATCGGAAATATTCTCGGAGAACGCGTTCGTCTTCGCCGTTTGTTCCTGCGCCGCCAGGTCACGCTGTCCTTGCCGGGCATTTACATACTTCTTCATTGCTTTGTAGAACGCACTATGGAGATCCAACCAGCATCTTCCGGGGATCTTCCCGAGAATCCCCGTCTCAGTGGGATCGCATGCAGTATCGGTTGGCTTCCAACCTTGTGACCGCAGGATCCCATCGGGATCCAACCTTGCGAGTTCCATGCCGACTTCCTCGACGTCGTTGAAGTGGAAAATGAGGACAGCCGCTTTCGGATCGAACTTCTTCACTTTTTCTCGGTACACCGCGGTCTGTTGGATCAGGTTGTAACCGGGGGACGCCGTGTTGAGCACGTTGATGTGAGGAAGCATCGCTTGAATGCGCGCGGGGATCGTTTCATCATCTTCCACGCCAAACCCGAACGTGATGGAGTCGCCGATGAACGCGAGCGTGGGTTTTTTGGGATCGATCTCGGCTGAGCGAAACCCGAGGGAGTTCGTCGTGACGGTGGAACGATAGGCACGCTCGGATACATTCGGTTTCAATTCATAACTGATATCCGGCACCGCACTTGGCTGGTAGATCTTGGGCGGATTTGGCTTTACCGTGACGATGCCCGTGATACGCAAGGCGGCTTCGATCCCAAGAAAGAAGAGGACAACAGTCCCCAAGAGCAGGCTCCCATTGATCAAAAAATCGCGTGCTTTCATAAGATCCGAGGCAGTATAGCCTGTTCGCCCGTCATCTGTCGGGCATGTGTGGTTTGCTTGACACTCCCCCCCATAAGACGGCTAGTATGGGCCCTTTTTACGTATGCGCTTCCTCGCTTTTTTCCTGGTATTCACGATCGGCCTCTCCACCGCGCACGCGCAAGTCTTTGATCTGAAAGGAGCCGTGCAGGAAACAGTCGCGAACATCACGAGCCAGCCCTTCGATCGGCTGAGCCTCCTTTTCGAAGCGGATCGAAACGAGAGCGCACCGGGCACGCCCATCCTCTTTTTCCTGACGATCCGGAACGAAGGCAACACGCACCGGACGGTCGGTGCATCCGTCACGGCCGATCGTGCGCTCGAACTGCTGCAAGTTCCCGGGGGAGGTGAGGTTCATGGCGACCATCTGACATGGAGCAATCTGCCCATTCATCCCGGTTCACAGATCACGCTGACATTCGTCGCGGCTCTGCGCATCTCCGCCAAGGCGCAGCAGCGCGTGGGCATTTCCGCCACGGTCGAAGACCAGTCCGCGCGCGCAGAGCTCTTCGTGCAGGGCAACCCGTACGTGACGTCCTTCGGCGATCCCGTCATTCATTGGAACAACGTCGCGTTGGATGCCGTTGCAGAGGATCACTCGAACACATTTGGCGCGCCTGAGCAGATGGGTCCGAATGCCGTCGCCCGCGCACTCGCGATCGTCCATGCCGCCATCTACGAAGCTCTGAACTCCATCGATCGCACGCATCAGCCGTACATCGCGCTGATCCCATACCGCGCGAGTTTTGTGCGTGTGTCGCCGGATGCCGCAGTCGCTGCAGCCGCCTTCGATTCGCTTTCCTGGCTCTACCCGAACCAGCGTGGACAGTTCCAAACTGCGTACAACAATCATTTGGCGCAGATCCCCGACGGTCTCGGCAAAACATTCGGCGTCTATCTGGGTCGCGCCGCGAGTTTGCAAATCATCAGTGCACGCACGGGCGACGGTTCCGAGCGTCAGTTCGATCATATCCCGAGCGATGCTCCGGGCAGACACCGAAAAGATCCTCTGAATCCCGATCAGCCGTTCTTGAACCCGAAGTGGGGAGAGGTCCGGCCCTTCGCGATGAATAACGCCCGGAATTTTTTTGCGCAGCCTCCGCCATCCATTTCGAGTCCGGAGTATGCGGATGCATTCAATGAGGTGAAACGTCTCGGTGGCGATGGAGTCACCACGCCGACGGATCGCACCCGGGAGCAAACGGAGATCGGTCTGTACTGGGCGTATGACGGAACGAACAAGATGGGCCCGCCTCTTCGTCTCTACAATCAGATCGCTCAGGTGATTGCGGAGGATCGCGGCAACACGATGGTTGAGAACGCTCGTTTGTTTGCCTTGATGAACATCGCGCAGGCAGACGGAGGCATTGCCGCGTGGGGCGCAAAGTATCGTGATGATTATTGGCGACCGATTGTTGCGATTCGCGAGGCGGATGCCGGCACAGGTCCCACGGGACAGGGCGACGACAATCCGCTCACGGAGGGCAATGCGGACTGGACGCCGCTCGGCGCCCCGAACAGCAACCAGACGAATGCACTGAACTTCACGCCACCCTTCCCCGCGTACCCGTCCGGTCACGCGACCTTCGGCTCAGCCGCTTTCCGCACCATCGCGCTCTTCTATGGCACGGATGAGATTTCGTTCACGTTCATGTCGGAGGAGATGAACGGTCACACGACGGATAACCGTGGCAACGTTCGGCCTGCCGTGACGCGCAGTTTTTCGCGTCTCAGTGATGCCATCTTGGAAAATGCGTTGAGCCGCATTTATCTCGGCATTCACTGGAGGTTCGACGCCACCGGAGGCATCGAGTCGGGCACGAGAATTGCGGAGTACGTATTTGAGAATAAGTTGAGACCCATACAGTAAGTCGTACTGATCGATCCTTCGGGCGAGTTTTGTGATATTTGACTAGTCTCGAACCTGCCCTCACCCTAACCCTCTCCCGGCGGGAGAGGGGACCCAGCAGCCCGCGCTATTTCGCTAAGCACATAACTCATATTTCCTTTTACTTGCGCATTAGTAAAGCGCAGGACAGCCAGATCCTTTCGTTCAAGATGAATGGTTTTGATGGCGTCAGTTTTATGCTTGTACATGTGGACAGAGCCATCGATCTCTATAGCAATTTTCTTTTCAAAGCATAGGAAATCGAGGACATATGGCCCGAGTGGAACTTGTCTACGAAATTTCAAATTTAAAAATCTTCGAGCTCGCAATTTCTTCCATAACAAACTTTCAGCCGATGTCTGATTTTTTCGCAAGTATCTAGCTTTGTTCCTTGAGCCTTGAATCAACTTGTCTTCATACATAGCAGATCAATGTAGCACGAAGAGCAACCCCCTCTCCCATTGGGAGAGGGCGGGGAGAGGGTGCTTTGGGCAACCAAAATCATGCAACTGCCTCAGTCAAGACCAATCAAAATCTCATCTATTTCTTTTCTCCAATCATCACAAACAATCCACCTTCTCTCCCAATCGTAAACATCCACCCGAGTTGTTTCAGCACGTGCGTGAAGGCAGATCCACGCGGATGCTCTTCGAAGAGTTTCATGCCTGCTTCCTCGCCCGGGATCTTCCCAGCGATGTCCGGCACGCCGCTCAGGTACTTTACGTTCGACTGATCGAACCAGCCGAGCACTTCATCGACGCTGTGCCAGTTCTCGTGCGGGTTTTTGTACTGATCGACGAACCAGATCTCCTTTTTGCTCTGATCGACATCTTTCCTGCGCATGTGGGCATCGAGCGAAGAAAAGGCATTGCCTGTCGAGGTGAAAATCATCTTGCGGATGCCGAGTGGAATGCGTGCGTAGGTGTTATAGAGGCCGATGAGGATCTTCCCGCCCCTTCGACCTTGCTCAGGGCTGGCCGGCTTTACGAGCTTCAGGAGTTCTAGGTACCCGCCTTTGGGATCCGGCGTGTGATGCAGCACACCCGAACAGATCACGACATCCATCGAATTCTCTTTGATGGGCATTGCGAAGATGTTTCCTTGGAGGAAGTGAACGTTATGGAGGCCAAACCGATCGCGAAATCCTTTTCCGAGTGTTAGGGAGGCGATGCTTTGATCCACTCCGATCACCGTGCGCGTCTGCGTGAGGCCGAGGAAGTTCGTCATCTGTCCTGTGCCGCAGCCAACCTCGAGTACGGTCGCAAAAGGGGAGATCGCTTCATCGACCCACTTTCCAAAGCCGCTTTTGCCCGCCTTATCCATGAGGATCCCGGGACTGTCTATGCCGTCGTAACCGGGGAACGTGAACTGCTCGTAGAACTTCTGCATCATCTGGCGGACTTTTTCCTCTTCCGCGGTCTTCGTCGGCGTGAGGAGGCGGGGGAGTCCATTGATGATCGGATATTTTTGCCCGTTCTCGCTGATCAAGTGATCGCCCTCAAGATGAAATGAGGTTTTAGATGCGGGATCACGAAGGAGAGGCAAGATTTTTTGCACCCGAATACCTTAGCGAAAACAGCTGTCGTCGCGATAGTGGCCTGCTATGCAGGAATGAATTCCTGCATGACAGTGCCACGTTAACCGCCGACTTAAGTCGGCGGTTAACGTGGCACTGTCATGCAGGAATTCATTCCTGCATAGCAGGCCACTA
>JACPYA010000011.1 GCA_016196295.1 Candidatus Peregrinibacteria bacterium
ACTACAAACAATGTGGCAATGTAACAATGGAGGCAATCCTCGTGATGCGATTCACACGCACGTTAATTTGTTGTCCCGCGGTATTTCATTTTTCGACAATGGGTTTTTGCGGTTGTAGCATCACCACTAATCATGCTTCCGCAAACGACGAACGGCCGCTTTGTTCTTTGGGTCGGGGTGGTCAGCGGAGCGGTTGTCGTGGGAACATGGTCCGGCATGTTGCCAAGTGCGGAGTATCTCGGATTCTCCGCCACGGAAAATGATGCCTTTACGAGCACGGGGGGCAATTGTATGGATGACGACGCGGATGCCGTCTGCGATAACGTTGATAATTGTCCTGGAACGTATAACCCCGCCCAGGGCGACAGCGACGGGGACGGGAACGGCAATGCCTGTGACATCTGTCCGAATCAACCGGACGATAACTGTTGTACATCCGATGCCGACTGCCAAGAGGATTGTTATACCCCGTGTTCTTGGATGGGTGGCGGATGGGTTCCGCCAGGCGAAACCGCATGCAGGCGTTTCTGCCAGCGTTTCACATGTGACACGAATGTTCAAGCATGCGTCTCTTTTACCCCTCCAGATATTTATGCTCAGGCATGCGCGGAAGAGGAGTGTGGCGCTTCTTCCGTTGCATCTTCCGTTGCCTCGTCTCCGGGGTCTTCTCCTGCATCTTCCGTTGCCTCATCGGTCGCAAGCTCTCCAACGTCTTCAGTTTCGTCTGCTTCATCACCCCAGTGCACGACGGATGCGCAGTGCGGAGCGCCCTCTGATTCCGAGTGTATCGCAACGAATAATTATCCGAGTATCGGATCCTGCATTTCCGTAAGGACGATACCGGCCTGCAAAGGGGGAACATGCGACGCGTCGTATGCGTATAACGCATGCGACCCCTCGGAGTGCGGCGTCGCCCCTGAATGTTCCAGCGATGCAGACTGCCCGGATGACATTCCTCCCGCCGGTTGCAGCGCTTTCCCGATGCCTGGCGGCAATACTCCCGCATGCACGCAGCGATGGATCGATCATTTCTGCGGCGCTTCGGGATATTGCGAAGAAACCGCTCGCACGGAGACCTGCGAGAACCCCGAGGATTACCCGAACATTCCCGAATGCAATCCGTCTATCTGCGGCGATGGCCAAGTGGGAGCGAATGAGGTCTGTGACGGTGACGGGAGCTGTCCCTTAAACGGCACGTGCTCGGGTGATTGCAGTTCATGCACCTGCAACGAACCGTTCGCGTATAAAAAACCGTCGCTCTGGCGGCGGCTGACGGGGTGGCTCTTTAAGTCGGACGATGCGGAATTTTCTCCAGTTGCCCCCACGCTGCCTACGCCTACAGCATCGATGGCTCCTCTCGTGGGGCAACTCATCAACTGCGGGAACGATGCACAGTGCCCCTCCGGATACGTTTGCGACCATTATGCCTGTGTAGACCCGATGAACTGCAGTAGCAATGCACAATGTCCCTCGGGATATTTCTGCTACGGCGGTCACTGTCAGCAAACGTGTAAAAGTAATGCAGATTGTGCCCAAGCCCCCTGTTTAGATCCTCCGGGAGGATGCTATGCGCCGAATTGCACATTGACGTGTCCAGGAACGAGACAGTGCGTCCTTGGGAGTTGTCGGCAAACGACTTGGTCTACGACAAAATCATGTTCGGTCTGCCGCACAAGCAGTGCGAGCAGCGCACGGAGTAGCAGCCGATCAAGTTCAGGGTTCGTTCCGCCCCCACCACCTCAATGCGGCAACGGTGTCCTCGACAGCGGAGAGGAGTGTGATTCCTGCGCGCCGTGTGCCGATTCCTCCCAGTACTGCAGTGGAAGCTGCACGTGCATCGATGGAGACGATGGCGGTGATGACGGTGGGGAGGAATGTACGGACGCAGAACCCAACTGTTTCGTTGGCTCCCCCGCATGTTGTTCGGGTGAATGGAAATGTCCCAATATCTTCGACCCTGATGCTCCCGCATGCGAGGAAGACGATGGCACGGGCGGCGATGACCATGGGTCCGCGTGTGAGGCGGCAGACGAGCCCGCGTGTCTCTTCGGCGGCGCGGAATGTTGCAGCGACGGGACATGGTCCTGTCCCGGCATCACGGGGCAGACGGACTGCGGGGGTGAAGACGGTGGCGACGAAATGGATGGTGATGACGAAGGATTCGTGGGTGAAGACGGCGACCTCTTCCAGACGATCTCCGGCGACAACGGCGATCTGTCTTTTGGCGATGACGAAGGAGATGATTCTGGAGGCATATGCGGGGATGGCACCGTTGATCCGGGCGAAGACTGCGACGACGGCAATCTCGACGATGGGGACGGCTGCGGTTCCTCGTGTTCTCATGAAGGCTTTTGCACCGGTCTCGAGTGCATCCTTGGCGCGGATGAATACTGCTCGCAGGATGGAATGACCTGTGTCCAGACCGAGGATGATCTCTGCTTCATCTGCGAAGGAGACGACGAGGGGCCGATGTGCGGAGACAGTATCGTGGAAGGCGATGAACAGTGTGAGAGCGACGTTGAGTGCAACGTTGGAGCAGGTGGGGGCTCCGGTCCTCCGTGCAGCACCGATACCGATTGTGGCCCGATTCCCTCCTGCAGCCTGAACCAAGGGTGCTGCGAAATGCCCGTCTGTCGCGCAGGATTCTGCGATCTCGATCGGTATGGTCCTGAATGTCCAGAATTCGGAGGAGGAGCATTCACGTGCGAAGCCTGCGCATGCCAGCTTGCGGGCGGATCCTGCGGTGACGGCGAGGTCACCGATCCCGAAGAATGCGACGACGGCAACACGGACGATGGAGACGGCTGTGCCTCCGACTGCACCGTGGAAGCAGAAAGCGCGTGTGGCGATGGCGAGGTCACCGATCCCGAAGAATGCGACGACGGCAACATTGATGACGGCGACGGCTGTTCGTCATTCTGTCTCCTTGAAGAGGCAATCTGTGGCGATGGAAACATGACGGATCCCGAGGAATGCGATGACGGGAACACCGACGACGGCGATGGTTGTTCCTCACTGTGTACCGACGAAATAGCGCTCTGTGGGGACGGCGAAGAGACCGATCCCGAGGAATGCGACGACGGCAACCTCGACGATGGCGACGGCTGCTCCGCAATTTGCACGAATGAAGGAGACTTCTGCGGCGATGGTGATGTGACCGACCCCGAAGAATGCGACGATGGCAACACCGACGATGGCGACGGCTGCTCCGCAATTTGCACGAATGAAGGAGACTTCTGCGGCGATGGTGATGTGACCGACCCCGAAGAATGCGACGATGGCAACACCGACGATGGCGACGGCTGCAGCTCCTTCTGCACGAACGAGGGCGGCGCCTGCGGCAACGGCAACGTCGAACCGCCGGACGAGGAATGTGAATCAGATCTCGATTGTTCCGTCGGTCAAGAATGCAGCGCCTGCGTTTGCGAGGATCAAGGAGACTTCTGCGGTGACGGCGACGTGACCGAGCCCGAGGAGTGTGATGATGGCAACACCGACGACGGGGATGGCTGCAGCTCCTTCTGCACGAATGAGGGCGGCGCCTGCGGCAATGGAAGCACCGATCCGGGCGAGGAGTGCGAAGAAGACCTCGAGTGCAGTGCCGGCCAAGAATGCGCGGCGTGCGCCTGCCAAGACCAAGGAGACTATTGTGGTGACGGCGATGTCACCGATCCCGAAGAATGCGACGATGGCAACACCGACGATGGTGACGGTTGCAGCTCCTTCTGCACGAACGAGGGCGGCGCCTGCGGCAATGGAAGCACCGATCCGGGCGAGGAGTGCGAGGCCGACTTCGACTGCGGCGTGGGCCAAGAATGCGTGGCGTGTCTCTGCGAAAACACCGGCGATCAGTGCGGCGACGGCGACCTGACGTCCGGGGAGGAGTGCGACGACGGCAACCTGGATGATGGTGACGGTTGCAGCTCCTTCTGCACGAACGAGGGCGGCGCCTGCGGCAATGGCACCTCTGATCCCGGCGAAGAGTGCGAGGCGGACTTCGATTGTTCGATCGGTCAGGAGTGTGTGTCATGCACCTGTCAAACTTCCGGCGATCAGTGCGGCGATGGCGAGGTCACTGATCCGGAAGAATGCGAGTCCAATGCAGAGTGCACTGGCAACGACGAATGTGTTGCGTGCCAATGCATGCCGCAAGATGACTACTGTGGTGATGACCAAGTGACTGCTCCCGAACAGTGCGAAACGCAGAGCGACTGCGGTCTAGGCGAGGAGTGCGTCTCCTGCTCGTGTGAGCCTGCGGGCAACCAATGCGGTGATGGCCAGGTGACCACTCCCGAGGAGTGTGAGGAAGACTTCGACTGCAGTATCGGCCAGGAATGCGTGTCCTGCGGCTGTCAGCCCGCCGGCAATGCTTGCGGCGACGGCGAGGTCACCGCGGGTGAAGACTGTGAATCGGATCTCGATTGTTCCGCGGGCGAAGAATGTGCGTCCTGCGCGTGCAAGCCCGAAGGAGACCAGTGCGGCGATGGAGACCTCACAGCGGGCGAAGAGTGCGAGTCCGGCATCGATACCTGCCAGCCCGGTTCGTCCTGCAACTTCGGCGATTGTTCCTGCATCGATGACGATGACATCCTGCTCTGCGGCAATAGCCGAAAAGATCCGGGTGAACAGTGCGACATCGGCGTTTCGTGCGGGTCTGGCAAGACCTGCGACATGACGGATTGCAGCTGCGCCTCTTCCGTGCAGCCGTTCTGCGGGGATACCAAGAAGACGGGCAGCGAAGAATGTGACTTCGGGCTCTCCTGCGGCTCTGGCAGCAGCTGCGATCTCTCGGATTGCACCTGCGGACCTTCCGCGGTGCCGGTCTGCGGCGACCGCCGGCTGGGGGGCAGCGAGCAGTGCGACGACGGCAACCTGGATGACGGCGACGGTTGCAGCGCCTCGTGCAGGCTCGAGACCGGCGTCGTCCCGCGCTGCGGCGACTTCATCGTCACGCGTGGAGAGGAGTGCGACGATGGCAACGGGCGCAACGGCGACGGTTGCTCCGCGGAATGTCTCGACGAACGTCCGGGACTGCGACCTGTCGTCTGCGGCGACAGCATCTTGTCTCCGACGGAACAGTGCGAGGATGGCAACAAGAGATCCGGTGACGGCTGCAGCTCTACCTGCATTTTGGAAGAGGGCGTGTTCACACGCTGCGGCGACCGCATCATCGTGCCTGGAGAGGAATGTGACGATGGCAACACGCGCGACTTCGACGGCTGTTCCTCGCAGTGCTACTACGAGAGCGGCACCTGCGGCGACGGCATCCTCCAGAAACTGATGGGCGAACAGTGCGAGCCCGCTCTGCACAGCAGCGCGCTCTCCTATCGCTGCGCTTCGGACTGCCGCTACCTGTCCTTCACCTGCGGAAACGGCGCCGTCGAAGGGGGAGAGGAATGTGATGCCGGCAGAAATAACTCCAACACGGTGCCTGATCAATGCCGCACGAACTGCTCGTTTGCTCGCTGCGGCGACGGCGTGCTCGATCAAGGCGAGTCCTGCGACGACAAGAACCGCGTCTGGGGCGACGGATGCGACATGTTCTGCCGCCGCGAGTCGCTGGCCGCGGGAGAAGATCCGCTGAAAGACGTGGCGTCGAGGATCATCGACCTCACCACTTTGCCGGGGCTCATCATCGGGCCCGACGGCCGCCCGGCTGCACCGGACACACCGGCTACCCCGACCGTGACCTACGGACCGGACGTGCCGCCTGCGGGCTACACCTATGACCTCCAGGGGCAACTGGTCGATGCCGAGGGCAACGTCGCCCACGATGCGCAAGGCCGCCCCATCCTCCGCCCGCATGCGCCGGCAGGGGAGACGGGACCGGGCGCCATCGCCTTCATGGCGGCGGGAGCGGCGGCGGGGTACGCGTGGATGCGACGACGCTGGAGGATGAAAGCATCTTAAAAAACGTTTATTCGTTGATTGGTTTTTCGTTTTTGGTTATGGAAGACAAATAAGATCTTGAATTTCTTCAAACGAAAAACCAAAAACGAACAAACGAAAAACGAGGTAGGATATGACGGTGAGCCAATCTTCATTCCGGCAGAATCTTCACACGGTTCTTGCCTTCGGGTGGTCGGACTTCGTCCTGAAGTATCGCGGCTCGTTCTTCGGCTATCTGTGGTCGCTGGCGGCACCTCTCGTGCGGTTTCTCGTCATCTACTACGTCTTTCACCCCTTTGTCGGCCGCGAGATCGCTCAGTACCCGCTCTACCTCTTCCTCGGCATCATCCTCTGGGAGCATTTCACGCTCACGACGACCGCGTGCATGACCATGCTCCACGAAAAATCGTCGCTCATCAAAAAAGTTCCCTTCCCGCGCATCCTCCTCGTCTTCGTCACGGGCTGGACGCATCTCCTCATCTTTCTGACGCACTTCGCGATCTTCCTCGCCGCCGCATGGGCCTTCGGCGTGCCAATCCTGCCGCGGCTGTGGTACCTCCCGATCCTGCTGCTCCAGATGAGCTTGCTCGCGCTGGGAGTGGGGATGATCTTGGCTGCGTACTGCCTCAAGTACCGCGATATCCAACATCTCTGGTTGATTGTCTCGCAGCTGCTCTTCTGGCTCACGCCCATCATGTATCCGTATCGCCTGGAGGGTCCCCTGTGGGCAGTGCTCCTTCAAACGCTCAAAGGCTCCTTCACGCCGACGCTTGTCGGCTTCTTCGACGTCTTCGTGCGATTTCAGCCGCTCTCCATCCTCATTCACGACGCGCGGCGCGTGTTTCTCTATGCCGGCACGCTCGGCATCCCCTCGTTCACGCACATGATTGCATTTACGGCGCTCTGCGCGATCTTCTTCGGCCTCAGCGCGCTCGTCTTCGTGCGTCGCAGCCGGTTCTTCCTTCAAGAGTACTGAAAGAAGAAAACAAGATACAAGACGCAAGACACGACCGATGCGCATGGCCACATTGTTGTCTTGTATCTTATTTCTTGTATCTTTTTCGCGATGAGCGATCCGATCCTTTCCTGCAGCGGTGTCTCCAAAACATTCGAGGTCCCTCTGATTCCTTTCGGCATGCTGCAAGACCGACTCCTCCGGCGTCCGCTGCTGCGAGAACGCCGCAGAATCGCCGCGGTGCGCGATGCCTCGCTCACGATCCACAGCGGAGAATGGGTGGGTCTCTACGGTCCCAATGGCTGCGGAAAAAGCACGCTGCTCCGGATGCTCGGCGGGCTGATCGCGCCGGACCGCGGACATGTCGTATGCAACGGGCGGCTCTCCTGCTTCGATGTCACCGCGGGTTTTCATCCCGAGCGATCCGGGGCGGAAAATGTCCATCTCCATGGGCTCCTGCATGGTCTTCACCCCAGCGCGATCCCTGCGTTGGAGGATCGGATTTTCGCCGATGCGGACCTGCAGAACCATCGAAATCTCCCCCTGAAATGTTATTCCACGGGCATGCAACTGCGGCTCGGGTTCACGACGGCGGCAACCGTGGATGCAGACATCTACCTCTTCGATGAGGTGCTGGCGGTGGGGGATGCGGCATTTCGCCAGCGTTGTCAGCAGACTCTCCGTGCCATGCGGCAAGCGGGGAAGACGGCATTGATTGTCAGCCACAACCTTCCGGAGCTGCACATCCTCTGCGATCGAGTTCTCTGCATGGAAGGAGGACGCGTTCTGCCAGAGCAGCAATACACAGTGGCCGCCTCTCACTGAACATCGAGGCGAACATCGGAAGTCGCGTTCACGAGTGCGTGTTGCATGGGAGTCACTCCCCAAGCGTCGTCCTGTTCGAAGCCCAGTCGCGTCACGAGGTCTCCGTGATTCTCTTTGAACCACGCGGCGTGCGCTTCGGTGAAATGATTCTTCCAGTCGCCGACAGTGCCCTTGCGGTAATGGCTCTGCAGGTTTTCGATGCCGCGGGCCCGGCCTCCTGCAAGCGCCGAGAAATTATTCATTTCGATGATGCGCAGGAGATCGACAGTGGTCAGCGTGGGACCTGGGTAGGGGACGGGGCACGGCTGATCTGATAAAAGGCCCAGATGCGTGAACGCATCGATGAAGAACGAAGTCGGCACGGTCGTGAATTCCCGAAGTTTGAGCTCCAGAATATCCGGATCGCGATAGTTCCAGTTGCGCATGTGCCTGAGCACCCAATTGCTGAACTGCATCTCGAGGAGAAGCCCTTGTTCCTTCGGAAGATCCCTGAGGATCGCCCGATGCGCCTCCAATGCCGGCCAGTTTTCCGTGGGATGCGTGTAGAGGTGCGAAAAATAAGCGGACACGATGATATCCCGGGGGTCTCGGATCAAGTGAATGCCGCGGAAATTCCGCAGATGCTGCACGTACGTGCGGTCGGCATTCAGGTAACAGAGAACATCGCCGGAGGCTCTCGCAGTTTGCTCCAGTGTTCCTCGGAATTCGCGATCGTTGTGAAATGTGCCGCACTTGAGCCCGATGTGCTTGCTGACCGCGTACATAATTTTGGCCATCCAGCTCGAGGCGCACTTATGATGTCCGAAGAAGAACAGCAGAGGCCGTTCTTGCTCCGTTTTGATGAGCACGGGTGGCGTTGGCTCCGAGGCAGCTGCAGCAGCAACGTTCGCTGCCGGCAGGAGTGCGTGAAAAATCTCTTGCACCGCTGCCTGCGCTCGTTCTGTCGAAAAGTGCTCCTGCACGTTTTGCAATGACCCTTGGGAAAGGACATTCCAAAGATGTTCGTCGCTATAGAGCCGTACTACCGCCTGAGCCAGCCGTTCTTCCGTGTCAGCGAGGAGGACGTTCTCTCCCGAGACGAGGTGCATTCCTTCCGCGGCGATCGCCGTCGCGACCACCGGGAGCCCGGCACTCATGCTCATGTTGATCTTGCCCTTCACACCGGCCCCGAACCGCAGCGGAGCGACGGAGAGACGGGCAGTCTCCAGATAGGGATGCAGATTTTCCACATGGCCAAGCGCGATGATGCCCTGGTCCCGCATGGTGAGGAGCCGATCCGGAACATGTTCGCCGATGATCATGAGTTCCGCGTCAGGCAGCGCCGTTCGCACTTTGGGGAAGACGGACTCCACGAACCAGAAGATGCCGTCGTGGTTCGGCGGGTGACGGAACGACCCCAAAAAGAGGATCCCGCGTCGCTGCGAAAATGGCGTCTCGGGAGGACGGATTGCATGAATGTTCGACAGAACGAACACGCGAGCGCGGGGACTTTCCGCCTCCAGTCGGATCTTTTCCTCTTCGCTCACGACAAGGACGGCATCGGCACGCTCGGCGAGGTCGGCTTCTATTTTTTTATGCTTCTTCGCACGTTTCAGGATCGCCGCGTTCTGCTTGATGTGCCCTTCCCGTTCCTCGCGCAGGAAGTGAAGGTCTACCGTGTCGAAGATGATGCGGGCGCGCGGGGCCGCGGACCTGACGGCATCGAAGTAGGCCGATGCCGACTCCAGCCGACTCAAGATGATGAGATCGTACGACCGGCCTTCCGCACGCAGGTGCGCTTGAATGGATGATAGATGCGGATGCGTGAGAACACGGATGCCGCGCCGCCGGAGGCTGTCTCCGTACGGGTTCGTATTCGCGAGGTTCATCGGGATGAAAGTGACCGCTGCCTCCTCCGTTTTCAGGATGGAGAGGAGGCTGTCCATGCGCAGCGACCCGGAATCGCGGTCCGGCCGCGGCATCTCCGCATCGATCACCAGGATACGCAGCCGGATGCGATGATCGTGCAGGCCTCCCGGAGCGGGATGGCGCGCGAGCATGTCTTTCCATGTTTCCTTGAATTTTTCGCGATTGATTTCCTGAAATCGCTTCATGCCCTGCGACAGATCCGTGCCAGCGGTGACGCCTCCGAAGTGCACGACTTCGCAGGACGGCTGATAGAGCACGCGGTATCCCGCTTCTCGGATGCGAAACGCGAGATCGGTGTCTTCGTAGTAGCCGGGTGCGTAGCCTTTGTGGAAGCAACCAAGTTCCTGAAAGAGCGCCCTCGGCACCATGATGCAGGCTCCCGAGCAGTAATCGACATCCCGGACGAAGGTGAAGCCGGGGGCCCTCGGGTCCTGCCCCCGGCCGACATTCGCCGCGGACCCGTCCTTCCAGACGACCCCTCCCGCCTCTTGCAGCTTGCCGTCGGGGAAGATTAATTTTGCCCCCACGAGACCCACGCGCGCGTGCGTCTGAAATGTCTCCGCGAGGGAACCGAGCCACCGCGGCGGGACCAGCGTGTCATTGTTCAAGAAAACGATGTAGTCCCCCCGCGCGATTGCAGCACCCGCGTTGCAGGCGGCGATGAATCCCTGGGATTCCTCCTGTCGGATGACACGGATGTTTGGCAGGGACCCGAGCATCTCCTGCGTCCTGTCGGTCGATCCATCATCGACGACGATCACCTCGTAGCGAAGAACCGTGTTGTGAGCGATGGAGCGCAGACACGCGTACGTGTATTCGAAGTGGCTGTGCACGGGAATCACGACGGAGATGTGCGGTTTGTCATAGTGCGGGAAACGCAGTGTTTCCGTTCTCATGCTCTGAAGAATGTCTGCCGGATCCGGCAGAGAGACTTTCTCCGGGGTCACGAGCCGCCAATCGGCAGTGCGATGTGCCGGCCACAAACGGCCAAGGAGCTCGTGACGCATGCGACGCATGAACCCGGGGAAGGGACTGCCCACTGCCTTCCACGCGGAGCCCGCGATGGTGAACGCATAGTAGGGAAGAGAGCGAATCGTCGATCGGATCCATGCTTCCATCACACGAATCGGGGCAGTCCAGCGCCAGCTCCTCGACCGCTTGATGCGTTCGAGTTCCGTATGCAGCACCGTTCCCCACGTATGCTCCTCGCGTTGTCTTTCTGCCGCTTCTTCGTTGCGGTCGCGTTCGCGGGAGAGTTCCTCCGCGAACATGTCGCGTTCTTCGCGCAGCCTGTCCCGCCAGACGGTTCGCTCGCTCTCCAATGCCGCAGTCATCGTTTCGCGCTCTTGTTTCGAGCGTTCTCTTGCTTCCGTGAGCGCTGTGGAGAGCAAACGGTACGCACTTTCAAGGCCGCTCCGTTGTGCTTGCTCCGAAATGCGCTCTCGCTCCGTTTCCATGAGGACTCCTGCGATGGGCTCGCTCGCTTCACAGGATTCCAAAAATTGTCGCAGCTGCTTCGAAGCATCGAGTCGAGCATGTGGCGTGATGACCCCGAGGCCGTGAAGGCCGTGGATTCTCGTAAAGAGGTACGCTGCGTCCGTTTCCACGAGAAATTGTTCGACGGCAGTCAGTACGCCGTTGCCGTCATTGCCATATTCCTCGGCGTGAAATACATGGTCGTTGAATCCTCCAATTTTTAATTGATTGATATCGGGATCAATGCCTATTTTTGCGTATTTTTTTCGCGCCGTTTCCGGGATCGCCTCCGGGCGTTCGTACGCGTCCCTGCGGCCGTATGGCCAGCTGGTGTCGTGCAGGAGGATCATCGGAGGAGAGCCGTTTCCATTCTTGGCGGCGATGATCCTCAGTTCTTCTCTTACGGTGTAGAAATTGTGATCGCCGTCGATGAGCACCATGTCCATTGATCCAATAGTTGGAAGTGCTTGCACGCTCGGCTGTTCGTAAAATCGCAGCATGGGGAATTCCTGCTGCAGCGCCTCCACTTCAAATTGCCTCTTCACGTCGATGCAGTGGAGCGTCGCTCCGCGATCTTTGCAGCAGGAGAGAATTTTTTTGGTGTGGCGCCCTTCGGCCGCTCCGATCTCCACGATCGACTGCGGCTTCACGATCTCGAGGAGCGGCCGGATGACGGGGTCGAAGAAGCGGTGCATGGGACGAGCATAGGGCTAGGGTTAGGGTTTGGGCTAGGGCCTATAGTCCGAGATCGGCTGCGATTTTTTTCATGGCTTCCAGCGTGATCCCGATGAATTCATCCAGCGGAATGCCGAGCAGTTCCTCGCATTTCTTGATCTGCGCGCGATCTACCTGAGCTGCGAAACCCTTATCCTTCACTTTCTTCGTGACGCTCTTCACTTCGACATCGGCGAGTTTCTTGCTGGGCCGCACGAGCGTGACCGCGATGATGAAGCCCGTGAGCTCATCGACGCAGTAGAGCGACTTTCGCAGCATCGTGTCGAGCGGATAGTCCGCGCCGTACCTGCTCGCATAGTGCGCGCGGATATCACCGAGGAGTTCCTTCGGAGCGTTGATGGTTGAGAGCAAGTGCTCCAGCGTGTCACCGCAGTGCGCTTCGTAATCCTTATTCAGCTTGTCCCAATCGAGGTCGTGGAGCATCCCCGCGACCTTCCAGGTCTGCGGGTCGCCGCCCAATTTTGTTGCAAGGGCCTCCATCGCGGCTCCCGTAGCCAGAAGATGCGCTTTCGTCTGATCGGCATGCGCTTGGATGAGACCGTGCGCGGCGGGCAGCAAGTGGCCGTAGTCGGCGTGCTGGAGGAGGGCCATAGGGTTTGGGTTAGGGCTAGGGCTAGGGCTAGGGTTGGGAAAGGTGTTTTTGAATTTGATCGATAACTTCTTCACGCTTGAAAGTCGAAAGGAACCAACCGACTTGCGGCCCCTCATCACGATCGAGGAACATCCGATACAGAGGCACGAAAAGATCGCGCGGCGGAATCTGTTGCTCTTCTTTGACGACGTGGATCGCCTCGTGGATCTTCGGGCCATCCCATTTGACTTTCTCGAGCGCCACAGCGAGCGCGGCAAGAGTTTTTTTCTGGAGATCGCTCAGAGGCTTTTCTGCAAAATACGGGTTTTTGCCGCGGAAAATCTCGAACTTGTATTTCTCGGGAGCATACGTCTCGAGCCAGATCTTCACATAGACGGCGCGTTCCTTTACATCGGCAAGTTCTTCCTTTGTGAGAGCGCTGCCTTTTAGTTTTGCTCCCTCTTCTTCGATGCTCAAGTGCGGCATCTGAACCAAGAAGGCCACAAGCGAGAAGCGCATGTGCCAGATGTCCTTCGGTTTTTTCGGGAAATCCGTCTGCGCCAGGTGATAGAGGCGCGCGAACTCGGGGTTCGGCCCGCCTTTCTGGCGGTTGAAATGATAATCGGCGAGACGGTCGTACTCATCGAAGAGAAGGGGGATCGTGTTTCCTTCGGGATCGAAATCGATCGGCTGATTGGGCAACTTTCGGATCATCAGGAGCTTCAGGAGCTTCGGCGGCAATAGGTCGGAGATCGCCTTTGCCGTCGCGCCGAGTCCTTTGCTGGCGCTCATCTTCTTCCCGCCGATATTGAAGAATTCGTACGGGATGTCGTACGGATTCGGATCATTGAAGACCTCTTCGACGATTCTCTTGCCGATGTCTCTGGATCCACCCGCCGCGCTGTGGTCTTTTCCCGCGCCTTCGATGTGCACGCCCATCACCTTCCATTTCGCGGGCCACTCGACTTTCCAGGGTAACTTCGCCCTCCCGTCGAACGGGCTCACGGTGCCGGATTTTCCGCATCCTTCCGCCCATTTCACGAGGTCCTTCTTGCAAACATACGAAACCATTCCCGGGGGACCCGCTTGCCCTGAGCTTGCCGAAGGGTTCCATCCGTTCACCTGAGTGGTGCCGATCTTGCCGCACTGCTCGCAGATCACCTGGAGCGGATACCAGTCATCCGGCTTCTTGCTGCCGCTCACTTCGCGGTAGATCGCGCGGATCTCATCATGATGATCGAGCGCAGCGCGGATGGCATCGTTGAATCTTCCAGCTTCGTACACGGGGCGCAGCGCATAGAACTCGATCGGAAAATTGAATTTCTTCACGACCTCTTGGAGTTCCTTTCCGAAGACCATCGGGAAATTTTCCGCGCCGTCTTCGTGGGCAGGCACTGTGAAGAGCGGTTCCCCCATGTGTTTTTTGTATACGTTCTTATCGAGGAAAGGCGGCATCTCGTCCATCGGGTCGAAATCGTTGAGTTCGAAGAGAAATTTGTTCTTGATGCCTTTTTCAGAAAGAGCCTGCGCGATGATCCCGTGGATGGCGATCCCGCGCAGCGATCCCACATGGACACGGCCCGAGAGTGTTTTCTCGTCACGAATGATGAGCGGCTTCCCCTCCTTCATTTCTTTGGCAAAGCGCTGTTCGATATCGCCGACGGCTCGGTCGATCCATGTCATGGGCGTAGATTACAGGAAAATCTGACATTTAGTGAAGTTTGCGATGCTCGGGGATCGTTTATAGTTTGCTCGTTTTTGGTTTTTCGTTCGGAAAGAATTCAGAATCTTGTGGTATTTTCATAACCAAAAACGAAAAACCAATAAACCAATCAACGACCAGTGCAATCACTTGCTTCCACTGCTGTTCCCGAGGTATGACTTCCACCATGAAGACCGGAGTCTTCATCGGCAGATTCCAGCCGTTCCATGACGGACACAAACAATGCATCGAGAAGATTCTCTTGGAAAACAATCGGTGCCTCATTCTCCTGCGCGACAACGAGCAATCCGAAAAAAATCCGTTCGAACTCGCAAAGAGGAAGGCGATGATTCGCGCTGCGTTTCCCGATGAGAAGCGCGTGGAGATCTCTGTCGTTTTCGACCCCGGGGCGGATCTTACCGTATATATAGGAAGGGATGTGGGTTACAACTTGATCCAATTGGATTCTCAAACAGAAGCGATTTCTGACACCGATATCAGAAAAAAATTATATGAAGGCCGCGGCCAAGAATGGCCGCTCTCGGGTTCAAAAAATAATATAAGTCTTACGCGGCAGCCATTCTTGGCTGCGGTCCGTTTCCCGATTTTTTGGCTCACCGGCAATACCGGATCGGGGAAAACGACGCTCGCGAAGACCATCGAAACATATTTCAATAATGAAAAATCCGCATCCGATCATCCGGCCACTCGCCGCGTGATCGTCCTCGACGGCGATGAGATGCGCCAAACAATCTCCACGCAAGAAACTCTCACGCCGAAAGATCGTCGCAATCACAACCTCCGCGTCGCTCGACTGGCGAAACTTTTTCAAGCGAAAGGATTCCTCGTTGTTGTCTCCGTCATCGCTCCGTTTGAAAACGTGCGGGCGGAGATCGATGGCGTCTGCAGTCCGCTCTGGATCTATCTGAAGCGCTCGGGACTGGAGAAAGCCGACCGGCCGTACGAATTCCCCACCCATCCGGCACTGGTGCTGGATCAGGATGTGCTCTCTATGAAGGAGGGGAGCGATCGGCTGCTGCGGTACATTCTAGGCACTCTTGCGAAAGATACGGCCATCCGCCGATCTCGGATGTCGGTTAAAGTCGCGTAAAATCATATTGACGGCCCCCTTCAGCGTGTTTACAGTCACCCAGCTTACGTTCGAGGTCGTCTTCTCCTTATATTTAAGGAGCAACAAACGACCCGGATGAACCTCTAAGTTGTATGTCTTCAGGACTCATTGCCCGCAAAGTCGGCATGTCTCGCGTGTTTCTCCCAACGGGGGAAGCCGTTCCCGTGACGTACCTCGAGGTGGAGCCGAACGTCGTCGTTCGGACCAAAACCAAGGAAAAGGACGGGTATAACGCCGTTGTCCTCGGGATCGGCGCGAAACAATGGAAGAGCCGCAAAGGGAAGGAGCATGTCCGCTATGCGCTGCAAAAGGAGTGGCAGGTCGATTCGCTGGATGGTTTGGAGCCGGGCAAGAAGATCACGGCAGAAGCGATCCCGGTCGAGAGCCTCGTGTCCATCACCGGCGTCAGCAAGGGAAAAGGATTCCAGGGTGTCATGCGGCGTCATCACTTTGCGGGAGGCCCGGGAAGCCACGGAAGCCACTTCAAGCGCGAGCCGGGTTCCGTCGGTATGCGTACATCGCCGGGGCGTATCCTCAAGGGTCATCGCATGGCTGGACGCATGGGTGGCGACCAGATCTCCATCAAGAACCGATCCATCGTCTCTGCGGATTCCAAAAAGGGCATCCTCGCCGTGAAGGGTCCCGTTCCGGGACCGAACGGTGCGGCAGTCTATGTCACGCTCGAATCCCCGCCCGCCGAAGCCTCGGCGAAGGCGGGTTCCCCCCCCCCTGATAAAAAGAAATGATCCGCGAATCGCGGGTAGAAACCCGCGCTAGCCATTCTAAATTATGAATATTGATGTCTACACAGCAACGGGCAGCAAGAAGGGGACGCTCAGTCTTCCGTCCTCTCTGTTTGATGCCGTGATCAATGAAGACCTCATGCACCAAGCGGTGATGCGGCAGCAGGCGAACCGCCGCTACGCCATCGCGCATGCGCGCAATCGCGGCGAGATGGCCGGTTCCACGCGCAAGCTCTACGGCCAGAAACACACCGGTCGCGCGCGCCGCGGTCCCATCCGCAGTCCGTTGCTCCGTGGCGGCGGCAAGGCATTTGGCCCGCGCAACACGCAGAACTTCAGCAAAGACATGCCGAAATCCATGCGTCGCGCGGCACTCCTCTCATGCCTCTCGCTCCAGGCCAAGAACAAGGCGATCGTCGGCCTCGAGAACTACCCGGAGACCGCAAAGACGAAGGATGCCGTCTCCCTCCTGAAGAAACTCCCGGTCGAGTTCGGCCGCAATATCCTCGTCGTTCTGCCGGACCATCACAAGGGACTCTTCCTGTCGTTGCGCAACGTCCCGCACGTCAAAACTCTCACCGCGGCGTACTTAAATCCGGAGGACTTGCTCCGCTCCCGCCATATCATTTTCCTCGTCGATGCGGTGAAAAAAGCGGAGGAATTGTTTGGAAAGGTGAGAGGGGAGAGGGTGCAGAAGAGGTTGCTTGCGAGCGAAGAGAAACCGATCCTTCGACCGCGCTCAGGACAAGTGAAACCGATGAAACCAAGGAAACCAACGAACGATGCAAAAGCGCCCAAGAAACCTTCTGCGAAAAAATCTTCTTCCAAAGAATCCTAGCCCAAGCCCTAACCCCAGCCCTCGTCATGGACCTCTCCCACGTCATCCTCGGCCCCATCGTCACGGAGAAAGCGGAACGCCTGAAGGCGGACGCCGACAACCGCACGTACTCGATGCGCGTGTCTGCGGAGGCGAACAAGATCGATATCAAGAACGCGCTCAAGAAGTTCTACGATCTCGACGTGCGCAGCGTGCGCGTGATGTGGGTGCGGCCCAAGGCCACGCCCTTTGGACGCGGACAGCTCCGCGAGAAGCGCCACGCCTACAAGAAAGCTTTAGTAACTGCTTCGGAGAAATCCAAAGCTCTGGATCTTGCCTCATTTAAGACAACATGAGGATCTCGATCACCATGATTGGCACTGAGAAAGTGGAAAACGGAAAGTGCCCGCCTGCCGGACGGGCAGGGGAAATGGAAAGTACGAACCAAACTTTCCACTTTGCACTTTCATCTTTCCACTTCGTTGGGATTTCCTCTATTTCCACATGGCATTAAAGAAGCCTCAACCAACGACTCCCGCACGACGTCAAATGACGATCGCGGACTTCACGGGCCTCTCGAAGGCGGGTCCCGAGAAGAGCCTCGTGTGGGGCAAGCAACGTATCAACGGACGCAACAGTTACGGGCGCGTCACGGTCCGTCACCGCGGCGGAGGACACAAGCGGCTCTTCCGCGCCGTCGATTTCAAGCAGCTCGACAAGTCCGGCGTGCCGGGGCGCATCATGGCGCTCGAGTATGATCCCAATCGCTCCGCGCGCATCGCCCTCGTGTACTACGTCGATGGGCGCAAGTCGTATGTGCTTGCGCCGGAGGGCCTGAAAGTCGGCGACCAGATCGTCTCGGGCAAGCGCACGAAGGTGAAGATCGGCAACCGCATGGAGCTCCAGCACATCCCGGTCGGGTACAAGATCTTCAATATCGAAATGGAGCTCGGTCGCGGCGGACAGATCGTTCGCAGCGCCGGCACCTCCGCGACCCTCGTCGGCTTCGACGGTGACTACGCCATCGTGCAGCTCCCGAGCACGGAGATCCGCAAGATCCGCAAGGAATGCGCCGCGACGATCGGCACGGTCTCGAACCCCGAACATAACCTTATCACGATCGGCAAGGCCGGTCGCAAGCGGTGGATGGGGTGGAGGCCGACCGTCCTCGGGAAATCCATGAACGCGGTCGATCACCCGCACGGAGGCGGAGAGGGCCACAGCCCGATCGGTCTCAAAGCTCCGAAGACGCCGTGGGGAAAGAAAGCCTTGGGTGTGAAGACGCGTCGCAAAAAGAAATCGATGGAACTGATCATGCGCCGCCGCATCCGCAAGAAACGGCGCAAATAAGCCACTTTATGTTCTCCTTTTTCTCTCAAATTCGGCTATTCTCTGCCTCGTTCCGAGGGCACTGTTACATTGTTCAATTGCTACATTGTCAGCAAAGTAAAGGAACGCTCTGCGAACAATTTAACAATGTGACCATGTAGCACTCTCTCGCTTTATCCTTTTTTCTACTCATGTCCAGATCCCTCAAAAAAGGCCCCCATATCGATGCGAAGCTTCTCAAGAAGGTGATGAAGATGG
>JACPYA010000078.1 GCA_016196295.1 Candidatus Peregrinibacteria bacterium
CCCAGCATCGCGCCGTATACGTACCGATCGGAGCTGAGGTACACATCGAATGCGCCATCGCCGCCACCCTTCAGCATATTGACGAGCGACGGCGCGATCATGAAGAGAAACAGAAGGAATCCGCCGGCAAGCAAGCGCGTGTATCGCAGCGACCACACGATGAGCACTGCGACGACAAGCAAAACCACACCGTGGAAAAGAACCGCCGGATGGGCCACGGAAACCGGATCCGTGAACGGGTAGAAAATACTCAAATCCGTCGGAACGAAGAAATGTTTGAGCGCGAGGAAGATGGCTGTGGGAGAAAGCAGAATGGGAATCCACAGTGCACTCATCTGCGTGTGTTTGCCGAGAATCGCAATCACGAGAAAGGTAACCGACAAGAGAAAGAACGGTATTTTCTCCTTCAGTCGATCGCGATCGAGGCTCTCGCCCCGCATCCAATCGAGAAGGAGAAGAACGAGCGGGAGCGGGAAGATGGATACTTTGGACAGGAGCCCCAGAAAAAATGTCAGCACGCTCCATCGCATGGGCATGCCATCATCCCGGGAACGCAGGTACAGATGGATCGACAGGAAAAACAAGAATCCCGAGAGGAGATCTTTGCGCGCGCTCGCCCACGCGACGGTTTCCGCCTGGAGCGGATGAATGGCGAAGAGGAGCGCGCAGAGAAGCGCCGTCTTCCGATCGATGAAGCGCCGAAGGATGAGAAACACGCAGATGCCGCTCCCGATGTGCAGGAGCAGATTCATCGCATGGGACACCGCGGGGTTTGCCCCGAAGAGCGACCATTCGATTTGATACGTCAGGAGCGTCAGTGGGATGTAGAGCTCCGGGTCGTACGTCGTGAAGATCGCCCGGAGATTCGCAAGCGAGAGCCCATGTACTTTGACGTTATCGAGGATGAGGAGCTCATCATCCATCGCGACGAACTCAAACGAGAGTGTCTGGAGGAAGACGATCGCCGGAAAAAGCACGAGAAGCGCGAATGGAAACCATCGCCGCATCGGTGCGATCGTACTCTCCCCTACTCGGGCGTTACAATTCCCCCCTGGTACAGATAGTCGAGGAGTTGTCGCACGTGCGGATGATCGGGCGCTTGGCGGAGAAGAACACGAACTTCCGCATGCGCTTCCTCTGCTTTTTGCAATGCGAGCAGAACGCCGACCAGATTCACGCGCGCATCGACGAAGAGCGGGTCAGTCGAAAGAGCACGGCGATACGACTCCTCCGCGGAGGCATACTGCCCCGACGCGCCCGCAAGCACACCCAGGTTGAAATGTGCCGTCGCGAGATGCGGGGCAAAGCGCACGGCTTCTTCGAAGGCCACCCGCGCTTCTGCAGCTTCGCCTCGCTCGTAGAGAACCTTGCCGAGGTTGATCCACGCGAGCGCGTAAGAGGGCCGAAGTGTAAGAGCCTGGCGATACTCCGCCTCCGCCTGCTCGGCCTTTCCCTGCGCGGCAAAGAGAACGCCCTTGTTGTAGTGCGCAACCGCATTCGGCCCCCGTGCGAGCGCCTCGTCGTAATGCGCGAGCGCTTCCTGCACGTTCCCTGCCCGCCGAAGCACATTGGCGAGATTAATGTGCGCGATGGACGCCCCAGGATAGAGCGAAAGCACGTGACGGTAGAGCGCCTCGTTTGACCGCCAGTGCCGCGCATTCAGGGAAGAGAGTGTGAAGCAGAGCACGAGAAGCACGGTCAGCCCAGACATTCTCCAGCGGCGCGGGACGGAAGAGAGCAGCCACGCAAGGAAGAACAGGAGGCCGAACGATGCCGCGTACGCGTAGCGGTCCGAGCCGAGGTACACGGTGTCGTCTTTGATCAGATTGAAGAAACTCGGCGCAAGCAGGAGCAGGAAAAACCAGAATGCGAAGAACGGCACCCGACTTCGCCGTCTCAGCAGCGCTGTGCCGATCGCAAGTGTGCCCAGGGTTCCGAGCGACAGAAGGAAGGAAGGCGATGCCAAGGACAACGTTCTCTCGAATGGATAGAGAATGGAGAGATTCCACGGCAGGAAAAATTTGGATAGCATGAACCCTGCGCTTTGCACGCTCGCAAGCAGCAGATCCATGAGCGATGGGGACATGCCGCCTGCTTTCCCGATGATCGCGACAATACCGAAGATGAGAGCGACGAAGATGAATGGTGCTTTTTCGAGGAGCGTGCGGGTACTAAAACGCCTGCCCTGCAGATCGTCGATGAGGAGCAAAATGAACGGGAGCGGGATAACAGACACTTTGGCGAGGAGACCGAGCGTGAAGGTAGCGAGGCTCGCGCCGTACCAGCGACCACTGCCAACTGCTCGATACCGAAGGTAGCTCCAGATAGAGAGGGCGAAGAAGAGAGTGGAGAGTACGTCTTTGCGCGCACTCGCCCACAGAGCGGCTTCGCCGTGGAGCGGATGCACGAGGAAGAGAAACCCAATGCCGAGAGCAAGGGGCATCCGCACATGGAGCTCGCGCAGGATCAACGTGAAGACGCCCGCAACGAGCATATGCAGAAGGAGATGATGGAGGTGGTAGACGAAGGGCTCCGTTCCCCCCATCGCGAAGTCGATCTGATACGAGAGGAGCGTGAGGGGAATGTAGAGCTCGGGGTCGTAGGTGGTGAAAATCGTGCGGAATGTCTGCCACGAGATCTTCTGCACCGCGGCATTCTGGTAGATCAAAAGCCCGTCATCGAGCGTGATGAATTCCGCATGCAAGAGAGGGCCGTACAGAAGGAGCCCCAGAAAAGCGAATGCACACGCGGCGAGCACATGCCGCCAGAAAGACGATCGTTCGATGAAATCCAAAAGTACCTTCACGCATGCGATTCTACGCCAAGAAAGTGGGTTTCAGGGGAAGAGGATCGCCCCCTCTTCCCCTTTCCCATCCACAGGAAGGACACCTGTTACGGGCCTTCCCACATAGGCGACGGGGATCTCGGAAAAATCTTACAAAGAATTTCGCGAAGAACTGGACGTTTTACTGCCAAATTCTGTAGTGTAAAAATCATTGGCATGAACCCCAGAGCAAGCTCTGGACTCTTTTTTTCCGGAGCAAGCTCCGGGGAACCCGCCCGATCCGAAC
>JACPYA010000083.1 GCA_016196295.1 Candidatus Peregrinibacteria bacterium
CACCATCGTCTTTCTTGCCCTCCTCGGAGGAGCGCTGCTTGGAGTTGCCTGCGGCTGGTTTTGGTTCAGCAAAGGTAAAAAAATCTCTTCGGGCCTCCAGGCCCAAATAAACGAATACGAGCGTTCGTTGCATCAATTGGAGTCGAAGCTCGCCGATGCACGTGCGCAGATCAAAACCGCCGAAGCGGAAGCGAAGGCGGCTGCTCGCGAAATCCTCAGCGAAGCGAAGATGCAGGCGACGGAGATCGAGAGCAAGGCCGAGAAGGAGCAAGGCCGCCTGGAGGAAAAAGAGAAGAGCCTCGACCAGAAAGTGAAGGAGGTGGAGCGACAGAGAACAAATCTTGTGAACAAAGAAAAGGACTTGGATGAGCTGAAAAAAGAGCTATCGGATGCGAGCGCCATTCACCGCGATGCCCTCGAAAAGGTGGCGAAACTCTCGCAGGATCAAGCCAAGGAACAACTGATGGCGGCACTGAAGGAGGAATTTTCGGAGTTCTATGCCGGTCAGGTGAAGCTGATGAAGGAAACGATGGAACAGGAGGCGGAAGACAAAGCGAAGAACCTCATGGCGGAGGCCATGCAGCGCTTCGCATCGGAAGTCAGCAGCGAATCAACCGCGACGGTCGTGCAGCTGCCATCCGATGACATGAAGGGAAAGATCATCGGAAAAGAAGGACGCAACATCATTGCATTCGAACAGGCGACCGGCGTCGATGTCATCATCGATGATACGCCCGGAGCGATCGTGATCTCCGGCTACGACCTCGCGCGCCGCTACGTCGCGAAGCTCGCGATGGAAAAATTGATTCAGGACGGACGCATCCAGCCGGCGAGGATCGAAGAAATCGTCGGCAAAGTGAAAGAGCAAGTCGGCAAGATGATGCTCGAGTTCGGCAAGCGCGCGACCGAGGAGCTCGGCATCACGGGCTACCCGCAGGATCTCCTGAAAATCATCGGACGGCTCCGTTTCCGCACGAGCTACGGCCAGAACGTGCTGAAGCACTCCGTGGAAATGGCGCACCTCGGCCGCATGATGGCGGAGGAGATCGGCGCGGACCCCATGATCGTGATGGAAGGCTGTCTGCTCCACGACATCGGCAAAGCGCTCGACCACGAAGTCGCAGGCACGCACGTCGAGATCGGCGTGGAGATCTGCAAGCGATACAAAGTGCGGCCGGAAGTGATCCACTGCGTTGCCGCGCACCACGAAGACATTCCCATGCAGACGCCAGAGGCCTTCGTCGTCGCGGCGGCCGACGCCATCTCCGGAGCGCGACCAGGCGCACGCAGAGAATCAATCGAGGAATACTTCAAGCGCCTGCGCGAGCTGGAAGAAGTCGCAAAGAAATTCCCGGGCGTCCACAGGGCATTCGCCATCAGCGCGGGACGCGAAGTGCGCGTGTACGTCGATACGGACAAGATCAACGACCTCGAGCAGGTGACGCTCGCCAAAGACATCGCGAAGAAGATAGAGAAGGAGCTCACCTACCCGGGGGTGATTAAAGTGAATGTCATCCGCGAACGACGTGTTGAGGAACTCGCTAAGTAAACCGCAATCTCCACCATGACATTCACCCTAAGCCACGCCGAGGGGTGAACGTAGTACGGGAGCGAAGGGTCGAAGAATTAGCCAAATAAGTGCCAAAATCAGAAGTACCAAGTGCCAAGGAAGCCCCTTGGCAGATCACGACGCGAGCAGGTACCTCCCCGCTCGCTCCTCAATCATTTCGTCACGCTGGAGTTTTTTGAGGATGTCTCGCAGCCACGCACGATGTTCTTTCGTATCCCAATCGATGCAAATGCGTTTCCCGAGATCCGTGAATGCCACTCCCCTTTTCGCATCCCGGAGTTCCTCAACGATCTTTCCGCGAAAGATTCTGTTCGGAATGAATGTGGATCCCACGAGACGTCCGGGCTCGCGAGAGCTTTGAGTCTTGAGTTTTGCCTGCCCGCCGCAGCCTTGGCGGAGGCGGGAGCTTTGAGCTTTTTCAAATGAATTCCGATTCGTGACCATAATCCCCTTCTGCGTCAGCGGGCAGATCTCCCACTTCGGACACGACTTTGTCTGAACGAGCGATCCGAAGTCCATGAGTGCCGCGTGCCAATCGGCCGGAGAACGGCCCCCACCCCCCGTCCCCTCCCCCGTGCACGGGGGAGGGGTGCCCGAAGGGCGGGGTGGGGGCTGTACTGCAACGTTCAAAACTTCCCCCGCTAATTTCAGAAGAGCCTTGTCGTCCATTTTCCATCTGCCATCCGGATTCTCCGGCCCGAAAAACGTCCGGTGGAGGATCCGCCGAATATTCGTGTCGATGCACGGAGTGGGCAGATGAAAAGCAAAATTGCGGATCGCGCCTGCGGTGTAGCGGCCGATTCCGGGAATGGAGAGAAGTTCGTGCATCTCCTTTGGAAAAAATCCCGTAGGGCCGAAATATTTCGGCCCTACGGGATTTTGCATGATCTTTTTAGCAGCATCTCTCAACCGCAACGCTCGACTGTTATAACCCATCCCTCTCCAGGCTAAAATCACGTCCTTATTCGAGGCCGTTGCCAAATCTTCAAGTGTTGGGAATTGATCTAAAAACCTCTTATAGATCACGATAACCCGACTCACCTGCGTTTGCTGGAGCATCACCTCGGAAACGAGTATCCTGTAGCCTCGCTCTGTTTCGTCCTCAATCGCAAGATCACGCCAGGGAAGGATCCGCTTGTGCGTGGAATACCAATCCCAAATGGTTTCTACGAATGCTTTGATGCGATGGCCGTGACGCACAAGCGAAAGATACAAGAAACGAGAAACAAGATACAATGTGCCGTATTTAAAAATTTTTGTTTCTTGCGTCTTGTATCTTATTTCTTCGTCCATTCCCTCCATCAGACATTCGCATGAACGCATTCCTGACACTCTTGAAGGCATCGTGGAAATACGCGGAAGGCCGACGACCTGCTGTCGTGCTCTATATCCTGATGTTTATCTGTGCGAACGTTGTGCTTTTGATCGAACCGTACGCGATCGGGAAGTTGCTCAATAGCATTCAGGAAGCTGCGAGTCGTGAAAATCCTTTCGACGAGATGATGCGCTACTTCATCTTGATGATTTTGATTCCAGTCGGATTTTGGCTCTTCCACGGCCCCGCGCGCGTCATCGAGAACAACATCGCGTTTTACGCCCAGAGAAAACTGAAAGATCACCTCTACGAAATCGTGACGTCGCTCCCCGTGCAGTGGCACAAGGATCACCACTCCGGTCAGACCATCAACAAGATCGGCAAGGCGACGCGCGCGCTCTT
The DNA here is from genome assembly GCA_016196295.1 of Candidatus Peregrinibacteria bacterium. Lineage (GTDB taxonomy): Bacteria > Patescibacteriota > Gracilibacteria > Peribacterales > Peribacteraceae > JACPYA01. The sequence continues at coordinate 3,288 of JACPYA010000083.1, forward strand.
CGACTTCATGGCGAACGGCTACAACTTCATCGAAATGATCATCAAGCTGGTCGGCTCCATCGTCGTGCTCTACCTGCTCCTCCCCGTCGCATCGATCATCGCGCTGCTCGTCAGCATCGGAGCACTCCTCATCGTCTTCGTCTTCGACAAGTTCCTCGTGCGGATGTACGACGAACTCAATGACAAAGAGCACTTCGTCGCAGCGGCCCTCCACGACTACGTGACGAATATCTACACGGTCATCACGCTGCGACTGGGGAAGCTGACGCAGTCCGAGCTCTGGCAGCGCATGACGCACTACTTTCCCCTCTACCGCAGAAGCAACGTGGTGGACGAGGCCAAGTGGTTCCTGACGACATTCGTCATCTCTGTGATGACCGTGCTAGTCTTGGCCTGGTACGTCTGGGGGACGATCAATGCAGGCGAGGTCATCCTCGCTGGCACGTTCTTCATGCTCTACGACTATCTGCAGAAAGTCGGCAGCGCCTTCTACACGTTCGCGTGGAAGTACAGCAACACGATCCAGCAGTACGCGGACCTCCGTACCGCGGAGAGCATCCTCCATGCCAAGCGCAGAGGCGGAGACAAAGGCTGCCTGCCGGACGAATGGAAACGTCTCGAGATCAACAATCTCAACTTCTCGTACGAGGATCCCGAGCATCACCGCAAGCACTTGAGCGACGTATCGATGGTCCTCGAGCGCGGGAAAAAAGTCGCGCTCGTGGGCCGAAGCGGCAGCGGCAAGAGCACGATCATGAGTCTCATCCGCGGCCTCCATACGAGCGATCACGTCACCGTGATGTGCGATGGCAAGGAGATCAAGCACGGCCTCGGCTGCGTGGCCGAGAGCGTCACCTTGATCCCCCAAGAGCCGGAGATCTTCGCGAATACCATCGAGTACAACGTCAGTGTCGATACCACGCAATCGAAAGACGAGCTCTTGGAAGACATCGACCTCGCATGCTTCACAGAGGTGCTGGAGCGGCTCCCAAAAGGGCTCAAGACGGACATCTCCGAGAAAGGCGTAAACCTCAGCGGCGGCGAGAAGCAGCGCCTTGCGCTCGCCCGCGGCATCTTCGCCTCGAAGGAGAGTGACATCATCCTCCTGGATGAGCCGACGAGCTCCGTAGACTCGCAAAATGAGCTCAAGATCCACCGGAATATCTTCAAGCGATTTTCGGACCGCTGCATCGTGTCCTCGATTCACCGCCTTCACCTCCTCCCGCTCTTCGACTACGTCTACGTGCTCCAGAATGGAAAAGTGATCCAGGAAGGGGCTCCGGAGGAGCTGATGGAGAAACCGGGGCAACTACGAGAAATGTGGCACACATACCTCAAAACAAAGGAAGAAATGGGTGAGGAGGCAGGAGGGTAATTGGCTGATGAAAGCTCCTCCATCCGCCCATCACCCGAGCCCAATCACTCCAAAACTGCAGTTGACGGCTTCCTACTACAATCTCTAAACTGTCTCGGCTTTGGAAGACATTCCGTCTTTTGAAGAAGCTTTCTCTTTTTTCCCAACACTCGTATGGCAGACGCAAAGAAGTTCGTCCGCAACAAGCCGCACGTCAACGTCGGTACCATCGGTCACGTCGATCATGGCAAGACCACCCTGACTGCCGCCCTCTCCATGAACTTTTCTCCGGAAGGAGAGAAGAAGGGGTACGCGGATATCGACAACGCTCCTGAGGAGAAGGAACGCGGTATCACCATCAACACGGCGCACGTCGAATACGAGTCCGAAAAGCGCCACTACGCGCACGTGGACTGTCCGGGTCACGCCGACTACGTGAAGAACATGATCACGGGTGCCGCTCAAATGGACGGCGCCATCCTCGTGGTCTCGGCCGCCGACGGTCCGATGCCCCAGACGCGTGAGCACATCCTGCTCGCTCGCCAGGTGAACGTGCCGTACATCGTCGTCTTCTTGAACAAGATCGATATGGTGAAGGATCCGGAGCTGATCGACCTCGTCGAAACGGAAGTCCGCGAACTCCTCACGAAGTACGAATTCCCGGGCGACAAGACGCCGATCATCAAGGGTTCAGCTCTGAAAGCCGTGGAGGGAGATGCAACCGAAATCCAACACTTAAAGGAACTCCTGGCTGCTCTCGACAGTCACATCCCGGAGCCGAAGCGCGAACTGGACAAGCCGTTCCTCATGTCCGTCGAAGACGTGTTCTCCATCAAGGGACGCGGCACGGTGGCCACGGGTCGTGTCGAGCAGGGCAAAGTGAAAGTGAATGAAGAAGTCGAGATCGTCGGCATCAAGCCGACCCGCAAGACGGTCGTCACGGGCGTGGAAATGTTCCACAAACTCTTGGACGAGGGTCTCGCCGGTGACAACGTCGGTCTGCTGCTGCGCGGTATCGAGCGCGAGGACATCGAGCGCGGACAAGTCTTGGCCAAGCCGGGCTCCATCACCCCGCACACGAACTTCGAGGCGGAGGTCTACGTCCTCACGAAGGAAGAGGGTGGACGCCACACGCCGTTCTTCAAGGGCTACAAGCCTCAGTTCTACATGCGCACGACGGACGTCACGGGCAGCGTCGAGCTCCCCGCGAACGTCGAAATGGTCATGCCGGGTGACAACGTCAAAATGGTCGTTGAGCTCGGCTCCCCCATCGCCTTGAACGAAGGAACACGCTTCGCCATCCGCGAAGGCGGCCGCACGGTCGGTGCCGGTGTCGTGACCAAGATCCTCAAATAAGCATTTTACCCCGGAGGCTCCGATTGCAATCGGAGCCTACCGGTGGAATCGGTTCCCCCGCTCTTTCTCCCGCTATGAATCCCACGAAGAAATCTCCTGCCTCCCGCACGAGCGGGACAGCCAAGAAGGCTCCTGCGAAATCTGTAAAAAAGCCGGCGGCAAAGATGGCGGTGAAAGAGCCAAAAATTTCCGCGAAGAAGCCGGAAGGGCCAAAGAAAGAGGCCGCTCCAAAAAAGGAAGCGCCGAAGATTTCCATTATCCGCATCCGCCTCTCGGCGTTCGACCACACGGTGTTGGATGAAGCCGCAACGAAGATCATCGAAACTGCGGAGCGCAGTGGCGCCGTGGTCCACGGGCCCATCCCGCTGCCCACGCACATCCGCAAATTTACGGTGAACCGCTCCACGTTCGTGCACAAGAACGCACGCGATCAATTTGAAATGCGCACGCACCGCCGGTTGATTGATTTGTCGGAGACGACCTTCAAGACTATGGAGAGTTTGCAGAGCTTAAGCCTCCCGAGCGGCGTGGATATAGAGATTAAAATGGGGTGATGAAAGTTGATTAAGTTTTTTAGGTTGATTAGGTTTATTGAGGAGATTTATTTTCGAACCGCGATAGGATTCGTATTTCGATTCAGAAGACGGAATATTAGATATCCAACTTTGTTTATCTTTTCGAGAAGCTGCTTGTATTGATCATCATTAATATATTTCAAATCGTGAACAAGCTCCGCGAAATTATCCACTTCGACCAAAGAACTGCGGGCATTGATGTAAAAAGAATTCTGATCTTTAATGGTTCTTCGTGCCGATCCTTCGGCAATA
>JACPYA010000012.1 GCA_016196295.1 Candidatus Peregrinibacteria bacterium
AGTCGCGGCAGGTGATCTGTTGATCAGCCATAACGGTAAGAAAGAAGGATATAAAGACGCCTGTTTCCTTCTTTCTGGACTTTCGGGAACCGATAGACCGACTGGAAGGACATTGCTTGGACGGATTGTACAGCAAGCTTGTCAGGAGTCAATGGGAGGTTTGATGGAGGTTTATTGGGTGAATAAAGAAATTAGGTTTATTGGAGGGAGCCAATTTTTGTGTATAAAAGGAAGCCCTCGACGTCGTGAAACGTGAGGGCTTCGGTATAGCAGCAATGTATGGATGAATACGTGGCCCGATAAGGCTCGGGCGGGCCGCAACGGCCTCGGGTTTTACAGCAGGGTCGGCCCCCTGTCGTCTCCTTGGAGGTAAGGCTCGAGGCCTTCCCCCTGGATCCTGGTGATCGACCACCCCTCTTTGAAGGAAGAAACATCTTCCTCAAAGTTGGGCCCCGATTCGAAGAGGATGCGGGCGGTGTGAACCGTCCGTGTCTCGTGATCTCCGAAGAGACCAACCGAGACAATCCGCCGCGAGGGTTGGGGGACGTAGGAGGGCTCCAATTGGAGCCCTCCTTCCCGCTTCACGATCCGCGCCATGCTGGCGCGGAACAGAACCGTCAGGTTGGCCTGACGATTCTCATGCGGGTACCTATCCCGCAGGGGATCCAGCTGATCCATCAGCTGGAAGACGTCGATGGCGTCTTCGAGGGGGGCGCACACGTGGACGACCCCTTGATCGTCCCATGCCACTCCCCCGACCTGCTCAACAATTTCGGTCAGGGCCCGGCGAGCAGTTGCCCGCCAGTGGTCGCATGGGGCCGCCGTCCACCATTGCAGGTGGACGTGGTCCCCTGCGAGGTGGGCAGATTGGTTCGCCCATGTAATGACGGCGAAAGAAGCCGTCACTTTTTGAGCAAAAATCCGGTTGCCGGAGCGGGGATGGTACACGAACGTATTCATGGCATTCTCCTTCGAGATGACGGCTGCCACAGCCGCGCCCTTTCAGGCAGGTTTGTTCGCTGGGCACCGAAATAGCACCCATACGATTTCTCGCGGCGTACGTTCTATTAAAAACGCACGGTGCGAGCAACCGGAACAAAACCTTCACGCATTTCATCCGTTGCTGCCAAGCAACTTGCCAGAATCATAGATGCTGGCAGCATTTATTATACATTAATTCTAATATTTCGTCAAATACAGGGGTGACAAAAAATTAGGCTTACCGGGAGTCCCAATAAACCTAATCAACCTAACAAACCTAACCGACTTACTTCAATGTGACCTTCGCGCCTGCGGCCCCGCACCAAATCCGCTGTGGCGGATTGATGAGGGACCGTTCGCAGAGGATTCCTCTGGGTGCGAATTATTTCAATGTTACTTTTGCGCCGGCGGCCTCCAACTTCTTCTTCATCTCCTCGGCTTCTTTCTTCGGCACGTTTTCCTTGATCATCTTCGGCGCGCTGTCTACCGCGGCCTTGGCATCGCCGAGGGCGAGGCCGGTGATCTCGCGGACGACTTTGATGACCGCGATCTTCTGCGCACCGCTATCGGTGAGCTCGATCGAGTAGTTTGCCTTCTCCTCATCGGCTGCTGCTGCGGCGCCTCCTGCGGCAGGCGGCGGAGCCACGGCGGTCGCGACCGCCGTGGCGGAGATGCCGTACTCGGACTCCATGTATTTCACGACGTTATTGAGCTCGATGACGTTCAGTTTCTCGAGCGCCGTGATCACTGCCTTTTCACTGGCGGAGAGTTCGACGTTGGTTGCTGTATCGGACATAAAGATGGGGGAAAAAAGTGGAAAGATGAAAGTGGAAAGATGAAAGTGGAAAGTGGAAAGTGGAAAGTGGAAAGTGGAAAGTTATGTGGCGACACCTTTCTTCTTCGCAATCTCATTCATCGCTCGGGCAAAGCCCGTGAGAGGGGAATTGCAGATGGAGGCGAACGACACGAGCGGAGAGCGGATCATGCCCGCGAACGTCGCGAGGAGGATCTCCCTGCTCGGCATCTTCGCGAATGCGACGGCATCGGTCTTCGAGAGGATCTTCCCTTCGAAAATGCCGCCGAGAAAACTCACTTGCTGGTGATCTTTCGCGAACTTGAACGCGACTTGCGCGCCGATGAGCGGATCCGTGTAGCTGAAAATACAGGCGACGGGACCCGTCATGATTTTCTCGTCCATCTCCGGGAGCTTCTGCTCCTTGCCTGCGATCCGCATGAGCGTCTTCTTCGCCACCTTCATCTCCGCGCCGCCGTCACGCAGCTTCTTTCGAAGCGCCGAGACGTCCGCCACCGTGAGGCCGATGTAGTTCGTGAAGATCACGGACTGCGCCTTGCTGAAGCTCTGTTTAAGCTCCGCAAGTTGCACTGCCTTTTGTTCTCGAGTCACTGCCATGGATATGAGGGAATGAGATGCTGTGGTAGAGAACCGTTTTTCGTTCATTCGTTTTTAGTTTTTCGTTATCCATTTTGAGATTTCGAACGAAAAACGAGAAACGAGCCAACGAGCAACGAATCTGCGACGCCTTGGAGTTTCCTTTTGGGTTAAAAAAAGGTCTCCCCGAGGACTTTGTCCGGGAGACCAGCGAGGAACACGGCACGAATCACCAAGCCGGAGCCGAGTGGGCGATGCTGTATTCCTCGGAGGGGCTTATTTCGGCCTGCGGCCTTGTGCCCTCGGTCTTCGGACGTAGCCGCATTGTAGGGTGTACAGGCGTCTTGTCAAGAGCATTCGGCCCATTTGGACAGAATTTTGCCTTGGGCTCATGCACGGCCAGAACCCGAGCTTGCGTCTGCCGACCACCATCCTTTCCAGGAGCTGCGCTGGAGGAGCCCTCGGATCGCATCCATCTGCACTCCCACGTACGAACAGCGTGTTGCGAGCTTGCTCCGGAGGGCGCTCTCCGAGCACTGCGCGAGCTCATCGATCGTACGGATGTTGAGCTCCATAAGGCATTGCGCGGCTCTGAGAGAGAGAATGTTCAGTTCCGCAATCACCGTCTCTCCGGGAAGAGTGGGCAATTTATCTTCCTGCAGAAAAGGACAAGGAGTTTTCGACGGCGCAGCCGCGCATGCTCCCTCGTCATCAAGGCAGGCGCAGCTTACGCGCGTCGCCCCCGTTCGGAATGTCGTGATGATGGCTGGAACACTCTTCTGCGGATCCAAAGCCGGCCGCGGCTTTCCTCTGTACGTTTGAATGCCACGACAGTCTATGGCCTGCGCTGAAACGACTTCCTCTGCTCTTTTCTCCATAGTGCGCAAATCTATCGGCGAAAGGAAATCCGGTCAAAGATTTTCTCGGCGCGCGAAGGCCTGATCTGTCGAGCTCATCCATGGGTCTCTCCGGGGAAATTTGCAGGAAATCCGATTCGATGGTCATCCGAGGGATCCTCTTTTCACGAGCGGGACGGTCCGTTCACCCCACTCGACGGATTCTCCATCCTTTTCCTTCACAAAGGGAAAATTTTCCTGCTATAGTGCTTGTCTTTCCCATGGGCGAGACCGCTGCATCTGCGTTGGCCCCGTTTCTCTCGAAGCTGGAGAAGGCAAACGTGAAATGCGACTCCACGCGCCTCCGTGCCGCGTACGCGCTCGCCGAACACCTCTACGGACAAGAACAACACTGGACGGGCATCCCCGTGTTTGAGCATGTCATGGAAGTCATCGGCAACCTGCTCCCGTTCGAGCCGGACGAGGACACCGTCATCGCGTGCCTGCTCCACCACGTCCTCTACGGCAGGCATATCTCGCTTACGGAGCTCGAGGAGCAGTTCGGCCCCAAAGTGAAGTCGCTTGTGAGCGCCGTGCACCTGCTGTCGCACGTCACCATGAACGGGCGACGCAACTCCATCGAGGATCTCCGGTTGATGTTGCTCACGGTGTCGGAAGACGTCCGCGTGGTGCTCATCATCCTCTGCGATCAGTGCGCCGTGCTGGACCATCTCTCGGCACTCGCGCTCGAGCAGAAGCGCCACCTCTGCCACGACACCCTGAATCTCTTCGCGCCCGTCGCCGCGCGCCTGGGTATCCACGCGCTCAAGCAGCGGATGGAAAAGATCGCCTTCCCGGTCATCTACCCCTCGGACGCCGAGCGGATCGACGAGCAACTGAAGCAGGTGCACGACAAATACGGGTTTTTCCTGAGCGATGCCTCCTACGCCATCGCGCGCGTGCTCCAAGAGCATGGGGTCCAGGCGGAGGTCTGGGGCCGCGAGAAGCAGCCCTACAGCATCTTCATGAAGATGAAGGCGAAGAGCCTCACGCACGTGCAGGGTCTGCACGATCTCTTCGCATTCCGCGTGATCGTTGCGAATCCGGAGGAGTGCTACCAAGCGCTCGGCGTCCTCCACCGCCTCGGCCGCCCGTTCGCGAACCGGTTCAAAGATTTCATCGCGTTCCCGAAGCCGAACGGCTACCAGAGTCTCCATACGACCATCGCGCGCCTCCCCGGCGTGCCCGAGGCGCTCTTCATCGAGGTGCAAGTGCGCACCGACCAGATGCACCGCGAAGCCGAATACGGTATCGCCGCGCACTGGAGTTATAAAGAAGGAGGCACCACCGATCAGGTCATCCACCGCGTGCAACTTCAAAAGGTTCTCTCGAGCCAGTACTCGGTGGGGGAGGAGGGAGAGGAGATCACTTCGGCCCTCGCAGACCACATCTTCGTGCTCACCCCGAAGGGGGACATCGTCGAACTTCCGGAGGGCGCCACCCCGCTCGACTTCGCCTTCCAGATCCACACCGACTTGGGACTCAGCTTCCGCGCCGCGCGCGTGAATGGCTCCATCGTCCCGCTCGATCACGAGCTGGAGAACGGCGACGTCGTGGAGATCATCAAGCATCGCATACCCAATCCTTCGCCCGAATGGATGCAGCTCCTGAAGATGGCATCCTCCCGCTCGCGTCTCAAGCGTTACCTCTATGCCTTGAACCGCGACGAGTACGTGGCCTCGGGCAAGGAGCTTCTGAATGCCGAGCTCCAGAAACATCGCCTGCCGCACCTGGATAACGATCTCTCGCTCCTCAAGTACTACGACGGACGCGTGCTCACGATGTCCGACCGCGAAGACGTGCTCCTGAAGATCGGACAGGGAGCGGAGAAACCGGCCTCCATCCTCACGCACATGCCGGCGGTCCCCGGGCTCGCGTGTCCTCTCCCGAAAAAACAACCGCGGCTCCAGCGCAAGGACGCGATCGTCGAGATCGAAGGCGGCGTCCAGATGCCGATGCGCTTCGCGAAGTGCTGCAAGGCGCAAGAAGCCGTCGGCGATGAGATCACGGGCTTCATCACACGCACGGGAGAAGTGACGGTCCACCGCGATGACTGCCGCATGGTGCGGTTTGCGAATCCGGAACGGCAAATCGCAGTCCGGTGGAGGGTTGCTGCAGAGGCGAAGCAATAGACATTGGATCGTTTGTAGAGACGTGCCTGCACGCCGGAGTGTTTCATTTTCATTTCTGCACAAGCGTGCCGGCACGCAGGCGTGCCAGTGGCACGAATGTTTAATTATGTCGTCGTCGATTCGACGAGACGCGCGATTCGCGCGTCTCTACAAACGCGACCAATCATTCGAGCATCCAATGATTATGCCGCCAACATCTCCGCAATCACATTCTCCACCTCGCGCTGCCATTTGACGCGCTCGTAGAGATCGCTGCCGATTTGCATCTGCCCGGCGGCGTCCAGCCTGCGGTCTTCCGGAAGAGTCCCGAGGAATTCTTGCATCACGGGCTTCATCTGTTCCGGCGTGAGGCGCGCGTTCTTCTCATCGACCAGCTTGCCCAGGCCGAAGCGCAGCTGCAGCCGCTTGGTCGCGCGGTCGCGCATCTCCTTCTGTAACTCTTCCGGCTTCTTGCCCATCTGTTTTACCCAGTCCGCGAGCGTCAGGCGCTGGCGATCCAGTTGCTGCCGGAGTTCTTCCAGGAGGCTCTGCTCTTCGTCATCCACGAGCTCCGGCGCGATTTCCACCTGCGTCGCTTCGCGGATCTTTTCGAGCAGCGCCTGCTCGCGCCGCTGGGATTCCACATTCTCCTCCTGCGCGCGCATCTGTTCTTCGATCTTCTTTTTGAGCACCGCGGCGGACTCCTCGCCGAAGTTTGCCTTCGCAAACTCATCGGTGAGCGTGGGCATCGTCACGTCCTCCACCTTCGTCACGGTCACGGCGAAGGTCACCGGTTTTCCCCGGAGGTGTTCGGCTTGGTACTTTTCCGGAAATTTCAGTGTGAATGTTTTCTTGTCTCCTTTTTTCAGTCCCTTCAGAGCGTCTTCGAATCCCGGGATCAAACTGTTGCTGCCGATGACCACGGTGTAGCCCTTCGCGGCCGTGCCCTCGATCTCTTTGCCGGACTCATCCGTTCCCGCGAAGTCCATTTCTACCTGATCTCCCTCCTTCGCCGAGCGATCGACCTCCGTCGTCTTTTTCTGCTGCTCCAGAAGGTACTGCACCATCCGCTCGATGTCTTTGTCATCGACCTTCGGCGTCTTCTTCTCGATCTTGATCTTCTCCGCCCCTTTCAATTTCACCTCCGGGCGCTCGACGAACGTGATCTTCAAGGTGAGGGGGTCGCGGCTCTGCAGCTCCACCTTCGGGTGGATGATCGGCTTCAACTCATGCTCCTTTAAAAGGGTGCTGAAGGTATCCGGCAGCAGCGTGCGAATCGTTTCATCCAGCAGTTGCTGCGGGTCGATGTGGCTGCGCAGCAAGTCCGAGGGCGCTTTGCCCGGCCGAAAGCCCGGGAGCTTTACGCTTCCCGCGAGCCGCTGCAGCGCTCTTTGCTCTGCCGGAGCCACTTTTTCCTTCGGGAACGTGACGATGCACTCCGCGCGCGCACCAGGAAGCCGCTTGATGTCAGGTTTATTGGTCACAGGGGGAAAGCGTACCTCGCATTCGTGAATCCGAAAAGGGACACCGGTCGGTTTTCCTCCCTTCCCCATTCCAGTTTCTTGCAAAGTCGAGGGAGGAATGATGAACTCGGCGGCATGGGCCGCAAAGTACATTTTCAATATCCGAAAGGCATTCCTCATTGGATTCCCGGGGGCAAAACCATCAGCACGCCTTCATTGAAGAGAGAAAGGCCAGAACCATTTCTGACCCTCGCAGAAAAAATCGCACACCTGTGTCGCAGGAATCGGCCCTGGGTCTTCAGCCGGGCGATCTCTTCTACGCGCAGTACGAGAAGCTCTGGCAAAAAGGAGCAGAGCGCACTGCCGCGGAAGAAGCACGCTACAAGGACCTGCGAGTTGAGCTGCAGATTCCCGACCATTACGTCGTGCAGGAACCTGAAGTTGCCTCAGTCACCCCGGAGCGTACGAATGGTCACGAACGAAAGACGCACAATGGAGAGCGAAACGGCCACGCGCATCCCATTGGTTCCAATGGCAAACCCAAGATCGTTCATCCTTTTATTGCTAAGTCGTTGTCTGCTCTTCCGGATGCAAATACTCCTGCATTTCGCAGGCTCCTGCATGAAGAGCGGATTGATTTTTCCTCTCTCCGAGAGCGACTCCTTCCTTCAAGAGACGTCCGACGTTACAACGAGCTCATGAACGCACTGCAACCGTGGCTTTCTCGACATGCCTTACAGTGTGTGTTCGATGGCATGACAGAGTGCGACGATATCGTCCAAAGACTCTCTTCCGTCTACGAGCCAAAGAGCGCACGTGGCCGTCTTGCGACCCTCAGATCACAGGACATTCTGTCAGTCGCCGCAGGACGTCACAGTATTGTCGGAAAGGGGGGGGAAGGTACGCCTCTCAACACGCTTTGAATCAGATCTGGAACTTCCTCACGTGCAAAAATTCTTACATCTCGCGGGGTTGAAGAGACCCGAGGTCACCGCTTCTTCCAGTAGACGAGAAGCGGCGTGGCAATGAAGAACGAGGAATAGGTGCCGATGAGCGTCCCGAGGATCAAGGTGAGGATGAACCAGCGGATGCTTTCGCTGCCGAGGAAGAAGAGCGCGAAGAGCATGATGAGCGCGCCGAGACCCGTGTTGATGGTGCGCGTCATGGTCTGCCGCAGACTGCGTTCGGCGAGCACGGCGAAGTCCTCGCCCCGGTGGTCCTGCAGATGGAGGTTGTCGCGGATGCGGTCGAAGATGACGATTGTGTCATTCACCGAGTATCCCATGATGCTGAGGAGCGCCGTCACGAAGAGCGTATCGACCTGGAACGTCGTGAAGTGGCTGAGGATCGTGAAGATACCCACGGTCAGGAGGATATCGTGGAGCAGCGCCGCCACCGCGATCACGCCGAAGCGAAGAGGGCTCAGCTTCCTGGGGATCTTCCGGAAGGCGAGGGCGACGTAGAGGATGATCGCGACGGTCGCGATGAGGAGCGCGTAGACCGCTCTGCGCTTCAGCGACGAGCCAACCGTCGGGCCGATGGTCGTGAACTGGAGTTCTTTGATCTCCCCGAAGGACTTCGTCAGGTGGTCGAGCAGAGCGAGGTGCTGTTCATTGGTGAGGGTCGGGGTCCGCACGAAGTACGAGTCCGTGCGGGTCTTCGTGACGGCAGCGCCATCGAACGAGACGTCTGGACGGTCGAACGTGCGCAGCGCCATCGTCAAATCTTCTTTCGTGTTGCCGGCTGGCAGCTCAAATTCCATCAGCGTGCCGCCCGTGAACTCAATGCTCATGTTCAAGCCCGGCTTCACGAGGAGCACGAGGCTCAGCACCATCAGGACGATGGAAACGGGCAGCAGATAGCGGGCGGTTCCGAGAAAAGACACGTATACTGAGGGAACGAAGTATGGGGAGAGTATAGGGCTAGGGCTAGGGCTAGGGCTAGGGTTTTTGAGCGACCAAATCATCGAAATAACAAACGACCCTCCTTCGTCCTCCCGCATGTGCGGGACGGGACTACGGATGGGCAGGCAAAGAATAACGACCTGCCTGCCGGCGGCAGGCATCCGACCAAAACCCATAATCGAAAAAATAATAATATACGAGGCGACCGTCCATATGCATCGTTTTGTAGAGGCGTGCGATTCGCACGTCTCTACAAACAAAAACAACACACAAATGATCCCCGGGAATTGTTCCTTGCCTGCCCGTCCCTGCCTGCCGGCAGCAGGCGTAGTCATTTTTTCCCCAGACTACAGTTTCTCAAAAGAAACGACTGTTCGGTCGCCGGACCGGGTGACGGACCAGGTGAGGGGACCCCGGTAGCGCAGCACCGGTCCGAAGAGGGCGCGCTTCCACGGCGTCTCGGTAATCACTGCCTGGAGTTCGGCCAGATCGACCTGTCCGCCGGCGAGCGTCGCGCGCGTGCCGGGGGCGAAGGAGACACGCACGCCTTCACCGCGGAGGACTCGCCGGAGAAGATCCGCATCGTTTCCGATCGCGTACCGGTCTCCACTCCGTGCGGTCACGAGTCCTTCTCCCGTCTCGCGATGGGAGATCTCGATGAGGGACCAGTCCTCCTCCTCTCCCTCCCGGATTTCCAGGAGAGAGGTCTCCTGTTTCAGGAGGACGGAGGGGAATCGATTATCGAACGTCCGCGCGACAGTCATCATCTGCGACAAATGTCGTCGCATACTCTCCTGCAGGCGCGTGAGTGTCTCCGCCATCACCGTGCGGTCGTCCATGCTGCCTTCGATTGCGAACGTCACACCGCTTCCACTTGTGGCAACGAGGACTACCGGCTTTTGAAGGAGCGGAAGCACGTCGTAGGTGAAACTCACATCGGGACCGAGGGTACGCTCGACAGTGGTAGACACGAGGGACGAGAGGATGGAGCGCTGCCCCGGCTCGATGGCGTCCTCGAGAAATTGCCAGAGTCTGCGGGCATCACCGATGCTCGCCGTGAGGGCTATGTCCGTCTGAACCTGCACGTTCGTTGCGACGCTTTGTGAGAGGGGAGAAGCCGCGCCGTTGATCGCGAGTGTCCAACCGGACTGCGTCTCGCCGAGGGCGAGGGCCGTGCTCCCCTGAAGAAGCGTGTGGAGCAGCTGGTCTTCGAGGTTGGAGGAACGTGGGAGGAACTGCGGCGATAGGTACACGTCGGAGGCGCGATCGTGCACGGCCGTCTGAAAGGGGCGAGCGTTCAGCAATCGTCCGGTTCCCGTGTCCGAGAGCAGGGCCATCACATCCGGAGAAGATGCGCGGACATGCCACGATCCCACCTTCTCTCCGCCTTCCACCTCCTCGTCGTGGAAGAGCGCCCATCCGGTATCCGTGCAGCCCTCTCCGCAGGAATACGTGAGGAGTGCGAGGGGCGTCTCCGAGGCGGGAAGGCCCGCGAGCATCGGGAAGAGACCTGCGAAGTCCTGCAGGCGCTCTTCCGTGATGCTTGGAAAGAGGGCAACCGTTTCTGTTGCAGGGAGGATCGCTGCCGGGGAGGGGGGTGGCAGAGCGGGTCGCAGGATCAGCAGCAGCACGCCAAGTGAGAGCGCGCTTGCGATGCAGGCACCAAGAATCAGCGAAAACCGATGGAGAGCGATGGAAACCATGTTTGGCCCCTATTGTAGAGCAAAAGTCGCTCTTTGGCTGTGAGCAATAAATGTATTCAGAACATAGTTCTTCTCGCAGGCCAGTGCACTTTCTTGCGGATAAAGTGGCGGATGCATACAATGCCCAGATTTGTCCGGATCAACTCCTGGCAAATCAAGACACCAACACACATACGTCACGTAAAGGCCTTCGGCCCACGTGACAAAGTTTCCTTCTCCCTGGAGAAGGGGACACCCCGGGGCCCCGGGAACATTTGGATCCTTCACACCACTGGATGAAGTGCCAAGTACCAAGTGCAAAGTTCAAAATATTCGCACTTGGAACTTCGAACTTGGCACTTTCTGAACAGAAAGGGTACTGCGCATACTACCAATCGAAGATTCCTGTGCTCACCACCCTCTCTGCTCTGCGATGTCGCTCTCTGTTTGTGAGGTTGCGCTCAGAGCGTGCATCCCCCTTTCTCCCCAGTGTTTCCCTCCCCGCGCATGCGGGGTGAGGCAAACCGGTCCGGGGACTTCGTATGGTTACGAGGAGAAACAAGAAACCCTAGCAAGGCAGAGGATCGAGGGCTCCTCCCCTCCGTGTTCCTCCATTCACACTTCGCTCAGCGATCGACTCATGTGATTCGTCGCCGATAGCAGGAGGACTAACACACACACAAAAAGGCACCGGAAGGTGTCTTTTTGTTAAGGAGAGAATTCCTCATTGCACGTATCGGAGGGGAAACCGATGAGACCAAGGAAACCAATGAAACCAAGGAATGCTCATGTTCTTCTCAACGAGGAGAGATCTCGAACGATTCTCAATAGTATTCTTTGGTCTCATCGGTCTCCTTGGTCTCCTTGGTCTCCTTCGTCTACTATGCCCAAGATGAAAATCCCCCCACGCATCCTCGTTCCTGTCGTTTCTGCGGTGCTGATCGCGGGCGGGCTCGTGGGATTTTTGTGGCTGCGCCTCTCCGACTCGGCAGAGCGCCTGCGCGATGAGCTTCGGCAAGTGATCGACCTCTCCGGGGATGCGGCGGAAACATTCGTCACCGATGCGCCCATCGATCGCAGCGACCGGGCGCTCCTGCACCTGCGTCAGGGAGATCTGTTTGCGATCCAAGGACAATGGGCCAAGGCGCAGGAGGAGTACGAACAGTCGGTGGATGCAGGCGGCGGCATCGCGGCGCTTCGCAAGCTCGCGCAGGCGCAGCTCCAACGAAGAAACATCGGCGGGGTGCGCACGACCATCCGGCGGCTGCGGCAGGAAGGCGCCCGCCCGGAGGATCTGCTCCTCCTCGAGAGTGTTGTGGATCTACGCACCGGGGAACTCCAGAAAGCGCGGCAACTCCTCACGGGGGCACAGGACTCCCCGCAGAAGCACTACGGACTTGCGCTCCTTGCGATCATCGAAGGCACGCACGACCAAGCGAAGACCGAGCTCGCCCTCACGATGAGCGGGTGGGATCCGCTGCTGCGCGCCTACGCGCGTACGCTCCAGTCGGCGTATGACGAGTTCGATCTCTTTCCGGAGAGCCAGGAGCTCCATTTGATCACGCTGCTCTCCCGCGCGCTCGCGCAAGTCCAAGAGTGCGAATTGGCGCTGCCGCTCCTCGTGCAGGTGATCCGCGAGCAGGATGACTACCGCGATGCTTGGATCGTGCAGGGGTACTGCGAGCTCGTGACGGAGCGGTTCGAGCAGTCGCTCGCATCGCTGGAACGCGCCTACGCCATCGATCCGGAGAAGCCGGAAGTGCAGTACTTCCTCGGCCGGGCGCACGCCGCGCTCGGCGATCACCAAAATGCCGTGACCTTCTTCACCTACGCACAGCAAAACGGCTTCAAGCCGGAGAAAGAAGTGCGCCGGCTGATCGCGGAGCAGGCAACAGAGCTCGGCAATGCCGACCTCGCGCTCGAACAGTATCAAGCACTCGCGGACCGGCTCGATGCCGACCGCGACGCGTACATCAAGCTCGTCACCCTCCAGATGACGCTCGATAAAAACGACGAAGCGTACGCGACGGCGCTCAAGGCAGTCGCAAAATGGCCGGACGAAGCATCCATTCAGGAGCTGCTGGGGTCGGCTGCAGAGGCGAACGGCAACGAAGACGTTGCACGGGCTGCCTACGAAAAAGCGCTGCAACTGGATCCGACGCTCGTTGGGGCGCGGGAAAGACTTCAGGGGTTATAAAAAAGCGTTTGTAGAGACGTGCCTGCACGCCGGAGTGTTTCATTTTCATTTCTGCACAAGCGTTCCGGCACGCAGGCGTGCCACGGGCACGTCTCCGAACCGACGATAACATGTGAATCGTCGGTTCGACGAGACGCGCGATTCGCGCGTCTCTACAACGCGATGCCCGGGTACCATCAAAACGCGCCCACGGAGGGGCGCTCTCCAGTATTTTACTCTCCGAGACTCGGGCTCAACTCCCCATCCTCTCCATGCCTCGTGCCGAGCGTCGCTTTCGCGGCAGTTTCCGCGAGGTGTTTTGGGATCACCGCTTCGACGGCGCCCCACTTCGCCTCGCCCTCGGACGGAAGAAGAATAGTGACTTGGTCGCCGACCTCCGCGCGGTAGAACGTGACTGAGGCAAGGAGCACGCGAAACGGTTTTCCTTCCGCGAGCACTTTATATTGTCCGTCTTCTTGGATCAGCACGCCCAGCGCGGTGCGGCGTTGCACCGGCGCGATCTGCTTGTAGATGAATTTTCCTTCGTCGGTGATGGTGAGCTTCATGCCGTCGCCTTCCACGAGCTTGCTCTTGCTCGCATAGTTCGCGGGGACCGGATACGTCTGGCCGGAGGCATCGATCATATTCTGACCGTCGAAGACGCCTTCCACGACTCTGCCGCTCGCGGCGCCCGAACTCATGAAGGTGCTCGCCCGCGTCATGTGACGTTCCCGACCGCTATCGGAAACCCCCGTCATCTCACGCAGAAGAGCATGCGCCGTTTTCAGAGACGCTTGCGCGTTGTCGATCAGTTCCTGGATTTGGACGAGCGTATCGTCGGACATAGATTAATTGAAAATGGACAATTGATAATTGACAATGATGGGAGAAAATCGAGTGAAAGGGGGATGAGGATGTAATGATTGCAAGATTGATTTCAAGAAGAACGGCGGAGTTTTCAATTGTCCATTGTCAATTGTCCATTCGTCGTAAAGGGAATCTCTTCGACATCTAGATTTGCGGTTTCGAGTCTATGTTGCATCTCGATGTCTGTGAGGAGGCCAGCTTGCGAACCTACCGCTTCCACCACACTGGCTGCATTTATCGTACCTGCCCTGAGCCCATTTTGCAAGTTTTTTCCGCTGAGGATTGCCCAAGTGAGGCCTGTCCCGAATGCGTCTCCGGCGCCGGTGGTGTCTTTGACCTTCACCCCTTTGAGGACCGGGCAGCGATAGAGGGTTCGTCCGTCCGTCGCGACCGTGCCGTTCTTGCCATCGGTGATGCAAACGTAGCGAACGCCTGCTTTCGAGAGCTTCTTCAGGGCCTCTTCCGGGTTCTTTGCACCCGTGAAGGTGAGGGCTTCGTTGCGGTTCAGGATCAAGATATCCGTCACGGCGAGGAGCGCCTGCGCGCCCGTCATCCCTCCTTTGATCTGCTCGCGGCCGGGGTTCCACGTGAGACCGGGTCTCTTTTTTTGGCGGAGGATCCCGAGCAAGTCATCCTCCAGCA
>JACPYA010000081.1 GCA_016196295.1 Candidatus Peregrinibacteria bacterium
CGACAACGAGTGGGGGTATTCGAATCGTTTGGTGGAATTGGCAAAATATATTGGAGCCACGTTGTAGGTTCTTGTGAGGGTAAGAACTGAATTTTCCTTATTCTGCAGCGATAATTTTTGACATGGCGATTCAACCATCACCCTGACCCTCTCCCCTCAAAAGGGAGAGGGAACTACGCTGAGAGCATGAAGAGGGATGTACTCAGCA
This sequence comes from Candidatus Peregrinibacteria bacterium, assembly GCA_016196295.1. Lineage (GTDB taxonomy): Bacteria > Patescibacteriota > Gracilibacteria > Peribacterales > Peribacteraceae > JACPYA01. The sequence continues at coordinate 209 of JACPYA010000081.1, forward strand.
GACGCATCAGACGATCACTTTCGCATGCTCGCGCGCTTCGACAAAGAACCACTGATCCGGAAAAAATTCTCTGGAGAAGATTAAGGAATAGAAGATTTCATGGAGTGAAATTCAGACGTCAAATGGCCATTGGAAATTTCATCGTAGATTTCTGCTCACCGGAACATCATCTGGTCATTGAACTGGATGGGATCGGCCATCTCATGAAAAAACGACGAGACGAAGCAAGAGACTATCTGCTCATTCGCTCCGGTTACACTATTTTGAGGTTTTCAAATCAGAACATCCGTCATGCCCTTCACTGCGTACTTCAAAAGATTGCGGACGCATGCGGCATCACTCTTCAGATTCCGGACTCAGATCGGATCGGCTTCCCCCCTCTCCCCCGGGAGGGAGAGGGCAGGGGTGAGGGTGCGATTCCTATTTCTCAATGCACACATTAAAGCATTTGTAACGTTCTCGCTCACCTTGGGCTGGGGTGAGGGTGCGAAGGATTAATCCTTCTTCTTTTCATCCACCACCTCAGCATCCACAACCTTCTCCTTCTGCCCCTCTGCCTTGCCGCCTTCCTGCCCTTTCTGCGCGGCCTCATACACAACTTTCCCGATCTCCTGCGCAGCGACTCCCAGCTCTTCCGTCGCCTTTTTGAGCGCATCGGCATCCGCATCTTCTTTTTTGAGCAGATCTTTCACCGCGTTGATCTTCTCATGCACATTCTTCTTCACGTTGTCCGGGATCTTTGCATCGTGCTCGCGCAGCTGTTTCTCGATCGTGAAGACGAGTGCATCTGCCTGATTCCTCGTATCGACCGCTTCGCGCTTCTTCTTGTCTTCCTCCGCATTCACTTCCGCATCTTTGCGCATCTTCTCCACTTCATCCTTGGAAAGACCCGTCGAGCCTTGGATCGTGATGTGCTGCTCTTTGCCCGTACCCTTGTCTTTGGCTTTGACGCTGAGGATACCGCTCGTATCGAGGTCGAATGTGACCTCGATCTGCGGCATGCCGCGCGGAGCGGAGAGGATGCCGTCGAGGATGAAACGACCGAGGGATTTATTACCCTTCGCCATCTCGCGCTCGCCTTGCACGACGTGGATCTCCACGGACGTTTGATTGTCCGCGGCGGTCGAGAACACCTGTGATTTGCTCGTCGGGATCTTCGAGTTTCGCTCGATCAGCTTCGTCGCAATGCCGCCGAGGGTTTCGATGCCCATGGAAAGCGGCGTCACATCGACGAGGACGATGTCTTTGTCGATGTCTCCGCCGAGGACTCCTGCTTGGATGGCCGCGCCGATGGCGACGACTTCATCCGGGTTTACGCCCTTATGCGGCTCTTTGCCGAAGAGCTTCTTCACGAGCTCGACCACGGCCGGCATGCGTGTCATGCCTCCGACAAGGACGACCTCGTCGATGTCTTTCTTCGTGAGTTTTGCGTCTTTCAGCGCCGCTTCGCAGGGCTTCACCGTCCGCTCGATCAAGCTCGCGACGAGCGCCTCCATCTTCGCGCGCGTCAGCTTCATCGTCAGGTGCTTGGGGCCGGAGGCGTCGGCGGTGATGAACGGCAGGTTGATCTCTGTTTCCGTAGAGGAACTGAGCTCGATCTTCGCTTTCTCCGCGGCTTCCTTCAGACGCTGGACCGCGATCTTGTCCTTGGAGAGATCGACGCCCTGGTCTTTCAGGAACTCGAAGAGCATCCAGTCGATGATCGCTTGATCGAAATCGTCGCCACCGAGGTGCGTATCGCCATTGGTCGCGACCACTTCGAAGACGCCTTCGCCGAGCTCGAGGATGGAGACGTCGAACGTTCCGCCGCCCAGGTCGTAGACCGCGATCTTCTGGCTTTTGCCTTTGTCGAGACCATAGGCGAGCGCCGCGGCCGTCGGCTCGTTGATGATGCGCACGACTTCGAGGCCGGCAATCTGCCCCGCCTCTTTCGTTGCCTGGCGCTGGGAATCGTCGAAGTACGCCGGCACCGTGATGACAGCTTTTGAGACGGTAGTGCCAAGGTACGCCTCGGCATCTTTCTTCAGTTTCTGGAGCACCTTCGCGCTCACTTCCTGCGGGAGCATTTCTTTGCCATCCACGACGATCACCGCACGATCCTCCTTTCCTTTCTTCACTTCGAACGGCATGTTTTTCGCTTCCTTCTGCACTTCTGCAAACCGATGCCCGATGAAACGCTTCGCGGAGAAGATCGTCCTCTTCGGGTTCGTGACGGCCTGACGCTTGGCAGACACCCCGACGAGCACTTCGTTATCTTTAAAAGCAACCACGGATGGCGTCGTGCGGCTGCCTTCCGCATTGGGGATCACCGTGGGTTCACCGCCTTCAATGACGGCGACGCAGGAGTTTGTCGTGCCGAGGTCGATACCGATAATTTTGGACATAGGAGGATTATGTAAATTAGCACTCGTTAGTGTAGAGTGCTAAGAAGAGCGGGTCAAGTGCTTTGTTCCTCTTCCGCGAGCTTCTCTGCAACGATCTCTTTTGCAAGGACCACCACGCTATGCACGGAGGCAATTCCTCGAACACAGTAGTCCGTATTTTCTTGAATATTTCGGCACACCTCTTGCGCAATGTCGCAGACATCCTCTTGGCTTAAAGAAGCTGCCACGGCTGTAAGGAGCTGGTCTTCCCTCAAGATATCCTGGGAAGCTGCATTTCGAAAGATGAGAATGAGAGAGCAAGCTGCACATTCTCGAAAAAAATGTCGCTGATAATCGATTAGACGCCCTCGGTCATCCCACGTGTCCAATTCCTTTTGGGAGGGCTGCTGCTTGCGAACTCCCGGCGTGTCGCGATCTTTCTGAGCGTATGTGAGGAGATGCTCGGCATGAGCGATGTCTTGACCACATTCATAGAGACGAACAGCAGATGCGTACGTGTCACAAGCCATCCCCTGCTCTAAATTAATATTCGTAGAGGACTCCATGGAGGCACTCTACAGAAAAACCTCACTTCGCCAAGAAACTCGTGGATAGCTCTCGCGGCAGCGGTTCCAGCTTCTGCACGAGGACCATCAATGTCTCTTTGCGATCTCCCGATACGCTCTCCAAGAGGAGGAGCAGACGGGAGTACGTATCCTCTGCCTTCATGATGATCTCGGTCACGAACATCGCCATGACGGGTGAGAGCCCTGCATCCAAGAACCCTTCCGCTTGCAGCGGCAGATTCGCATCCTTCCCGCGCGCCTTGGACATTTTTGTGTTCCTTACCATCGGGTAAGTATACCTGATTTCGCCGTCTTTCTCAAGGAATGTGCCAGGCAAAAGACTGGATCTTTTCGCTTTCCTGAGCGACAATACCGCGGTTATCCGCCTTCGCAGAGCTTCCCACTCCGCCCTTCGGGCTTCGAGGGGACAAGTCGGCGGGATGAGACTGAATATTTTTCTTTCTTTCGACCATGTTCCTCGATGAAGCCATCATTTCCGTGCGTGGAGGAGTCGGCGGGCGCGGCTGCGTCAGCTGGCGCCGCGAGAAGTACGTGCCGATGGGCGGCCCGGACGGCGGCGATGGCGGCAAGGGCGGCGACGTCATCATGATCGCGGACGAGAACGCGGATACGCTCAGCGACTACGCGAGCAGGAAGAAATTCGAAGCGCCCAAAGGCTGGTTTGGCTCCGGGAAAAACAAGAACGGGAAAGCGGGAGACGACCTGATCTTGAAGGTGCCGCCCGGCACGGTCCTTACGGAGATTGCGCCCGATGGGAGCTCCAGCGAGGTGCTGGCCGATCTCTCCGCGCACGGCGAGCAGATCGTCGTCGCGCAAGGCGGTCGCGGAGGATTTGGCAATGCGCACTTCAAGAGCTCGGTGCGCCAGCGGCCAGACTTCGCGGAGCTCGGGGAACCGGGAGAGGAACGCATCATCAAGCTGGACCTGAAGCTCGTAGCCGACGTCGGCATCATCGGCTATCCGAACGTGGGAAAATCGACACTCATCTCCGTCGTGAGTTCGGCGAAGCCGAAGATCGCGGACTACCCCTTCACAACGCTCATGCCGAATCTGGGAGTCGTGAATGTCGCCGATCGGTCGTTCATTATCTGCGATGTGCCGGGGCTCATCGAGGGCGCGAGCGAAGGCAAAGGACTCGGGGATACATTCCTCCGTCACATCGAACGATGCGGCGTACTCTTGCACATGCTCGACATCAACAGAGGAGAAGTGGATCGGCTCGAGGCCGACTACAAAGCGATCCGCAAGGAACTGGAAGCGTACTCCCCCACCCTCGCGAAAAAGAAAGAGCTGATCCTCCTCAATAAGATCGACCTCCTCGGCAATGAGGTTGAAGACCTCGAAAAGGAATTGACGAAGAGAAACATCCCGATTTTCATGAGCATCTCCGCCGCGACGAAGTTTGGCACGGAGGCCCTGATGGAAAAGCTCCTGCCAATCGTGCTCCAGGAGCGCAAACACCGCCACGAGCTCGCCATAGACGAAGCCACGGAGAAGGACAAAGAAATCCCCGTGCTGCGGCCGCACCTGGAAAAACAACAGGACAAGATGGGCAGCTACCGCCTCGAACGGCGGCCCGATGGTGTGCTGGAGGTGAAGGGCAAGCGTATCGAGCAATTTACGAAGATGACGGACTTCGGCAACGAAGGCGCGATCCAGCGGTTCCAGAATGTCCTGGAACGCGTGGGCCTCACCAAGGCGATCCGCCGCGCGGGGGCCACGAGCGGGGTCTTCATCGGGGGGAAACGAATAGATGAGTATCTGTAAGAGACATCCTTGACGATAACTCTTATCTCAATCAAAATATTTTACCTTATAATTTCCCTTTATTTCACATGACAAATAGTATGCAAAAAGATGAAGCATTCGAGTTGGCTTTTGAGACTAAACAAAGAGTCCGTGACGCTCACGAGCGTTTTGATGAGGAAATTGAACGAGTGCTCTCGACCCTTAAACTTCCCCTTACCAACTCATTGAACGTTCCTGAAGAACAAGTAGCAGTGAAGAGTCAGGAAATTTTGGAAACATTGATTCGCCTTCGTGAGGCACGGGATCAGATTCTCGACGAAACAGATCACGCTATCGATGAGTACGTAAATCGTTTTCCTGAAGAAGAGCGTGACGAAATACGTGCAAAGATGCAGGTCATAGGTATGCTTTCCTAACGTAGACTGGAATAGGCTAAGTCTTGGATATCGATGAATTTCTGTAACCGAGCGCACGTCAATCGAACTCGGCTGACTGCGTGATATAGTTTCGCCATGCGACATGCCAAATGGCACATTGTCCTGCTGGGTGTCTTCCTCCTCGTCTTTTTCTACGGTCTCAACGCGCAGTATCCCCTGCTCGGACATGACTACTTTTACTATTGGCCACGGATACTCGAAGGCAAGTGGCACTTCCTGCGCCAGGGGCTCGCGCCGCTTCGCTTTGCCGCACACCTCTGCGGCGGATTCCCCCAGTACGGCAACCCGCAGGATCTCTTCTACTCGCTGCCGCAGTTTTTAAGTTTCTTTCTGGACCTCTGGATCGCGACGCAGCTCAGCATCTTGATCACACTCGTCCTCGGCTACCTCGGTTGGGTGAAATTTGGCAAAGACGCGCTGCGATTGAATCCTGCATGGGCACACGTCCTCGCGCTCGTCTGCACGGCAAACGGTTTCCTCTTCGTGCACATCGCCGTTGGGCACCTCTCCTACTTCGCACTGCCGCTGATGTCGTGGCTGCTGTGGGTTCTCTTCCATCGTGAACGGGAAACCACATGGCAGCTTGCTGGCCGCTGCGTGATCGCAGCCGCAGTCGCGGGGACATTCCTCTACTCCGGCACGTACATCGCTCCGTTCATCGTTCTCCCGCTGATCCTTTTTCTCCTTCCCTTCGACTTATTCCTCGCACCGGAAGGACTGCGACCACGAACTGTCACGCTCTTGCGGCGCTTTGTGGTATTCGGTGCAGCCATTCTTGCGATTGGCGCCAGCAAGCTCGTCGCGGTCTACAGCGTGATGCGGGTCCTGCCGCGCACGGCGACACTCTATGAGTACATTGCGGACCAGAACATGTTCGTGTTCGCCGCAAAGTCTCTGCTTATTTTCCCGCAGCTGCCGCACTTCTTCACGCTGGACCCGATCAACCGGATTCACGAGGAGAGCATGTTCACATCTCCCACCGCGCTCCTCGGCATCATCGCATTGATCGTTGTAACGCTGAGGTATCGAGCACTCCATCGATGGAAAAAAGGATTGCTCCTGGGCTGGGGCCTTGTGATCACGCTCCTGCTCACCGCCCTCGCACACGGAACGGGCATCCTCGCGGACTCGCTGCACATGCTCCCGCTCTTCTCCTCCATCCGTGTCTCCGAACGCTTCCTCGTGATCCTCTCGCTTCTCTTCTCCATCGGAGGTATCTGGGGACTTTCGCTCTTCTTTACGGACCGCACACGCGCACCGCTCATTGCATCCGGTCTGACCATCGCAGCCTTCATCGCAGCCTACGCGCCGCTCATCCACAGTCTGGAGTACACGCTCCCCTACGACGAGATCCGCGCAGGCATCACGGCGACTCCCGATCCGTTCAAACAATCGATCACGAGGGTCGATGATCTGCGAGGAATCAAAGTTTCGGATTTTCACTACTTCTTCGAAGGCTCGACGGGTTCCCGTTGTTACGAGCCGCTCCAATCCTCCGCATTCGCCCCGCTCAAAGACGGTCCTGTGAACCTCGCATGGGACGGTGCGCTCAACATGTATAACCCGTCCTGCATCCCCTATGGCAACGAAAATGGATGCGCCCCCGGCGACCGCATTCGCATGGATGATCTTTCAAATCTTCAGGAGTTCATCAACGGGCGAAAAACGACGTGGAAGATCTCGACCGCGCAGAAAGTGGCGGATGGGGTTAGCATCCTTGCACTCCTCGGGATGGCGATCATTGGCAGCATTTCACTGCTCCAGAGCCTTCGAAAGCGAATTTATGTGTAGATTTTTGAGCAGAAATTCGTAATATGTTTCAGCTTCGTGGGGCTGTAGCTCAGCTGATAGAGCGCTGCATTCGCATTGCAGAGGTCGAGGGTTTAAGTCCCTTCAGCTCCACCAATAACCTCAGAAATCATATCACTATAATAATCTGCGAAGGACCTCGGCGTAGCGCAGCGAAGCCGGGTCCCTTCAGCTCCACCAATTGGTAATCATTTGCCAACTCCAACTTCCAACCCCAAAGACAGCTGCGAGACGCTCGGCGCAACGGGCAGCTCGGTCAGCTTCGAGACCGGTGGCGGCGGGAAGGAGAGGCGGAACACGGTGCCCCGTTCCATTTCGGAATCAAACGTCACACGTGCACGTAGGAGGTCTGCCGCCATCTGGACCAGATAGAGACCCAATCCAATGCCGCTCTGGTCGAGATCGAGCGCATTTTCCGCGCGGAAAAATTTCTGGAAGATCCTATGCCGCTCGCTGACGGGGATCCCGATGCCCGTGTCCTCCACTTCCAAACGCAGCTCTTGATCGTCACTGAACGCCCGGAGCGTGATGGTCCCGCCGCGCGGTGTGTACTTGATGGCATTGCGAAGGAGGTTGAGGAGGATCTCGCGGAGCAGCAGCTGATCGGTGAACAGCGCGAGACCGGCGGGACACTCGCAGCGAAATGTCTGCCCGCGTTCTTGGTACTCCAGCTCGCACTCACGGCGCAGCGCCTCGAAGAACGGGGTGAGGCGGATCTGCGTGACGCGTGGGTCTACTTTCCCCGCTTCCATCTGCGAGATCGTAAGCATGACGTCGATGGTATCCGCCATCACCTCTGCGGCGTTTTTCGCCACGGACACCAGCTTCTGCGCGTCGGAAGGCAGGAGATGCTTCTCCAGCTTCGAAACGGCCCAGCGGATCTTCGTCAGCGGCGTGCGCAGCTGGTGGCTGGCGAGCGACACGAACTCCGACTTTACGCCGTCCGCGCGCTTCTCTTGCGTCACATCGCGACAGAGGAGGAGGTGCCCGCAATGGATTCCCTGGTCGCGAATGGGAATGTAGTCGCACGAGAGCGTCGCGCCGCCCGCAGGGAGCGCCAGCTCGTACCCGAGGACCCGATCGCCTTCGCTCAGCAGCCGTTGGAGCATCTGGACGTGGAGAGGCAGCTCGCCTCGCTGTTCCAAGATCGTCGAGAGTTTCTGGCCCATCAGACGGTCCGGCGTGCTCCGGGGAGCAAAGAACCGACAAAATTCGTCGTTGGCCTGGAGGATCACCAGATGCTCGTCCAAGGCAATGGCGGCGAGCGTCATGTGGTTGATCATGTTGCGCAGTCGCTGCACGTTTGCCTGGTCTTTCGCGCGCGCGACCGCGAGCTCGCGCGTGCGTTCCTCCACTTTGCGCTCCAGGGACTCCTCCGAGGCTTTTCGCTCCCGCAGCGCGGCGGCGAGCGAGAGACCGGCGAAGGACATGACGCCGACGAACGCTTGGAGGAAGAGGAGAGACGTGTGCACGGAGCCGCCCGCGAACGGCCCGGAACCGCGCAGCGCCCCGAATACAGCGATACAGGAGATCACAAACGTCACGGCCATGGTCTGCCGGGACCCGAAGCGGATGGCAGCCCAGAGCACAGGGAGGAAGGCGAGGTACGCCAGCGGAGACCGGATGATGGCCGAAGAGAAAGGATTGCCGAAGACGCCAAACGCAATGAGAACCGTGAACGCGCACAGGCCGGCAAGTTCCGGCAGGCGCTGCACTTGGATCCTCCAGAGCGTCGAGCGCTCGCGAGCCCAGAGAACGACGAGCGGCGTGATGGTCAGTCCTCCCACGGCGTTCCCGAGCATCCATGTGAACCAGACCGCCGTGACGTCCGCGCGTGCGAGAGACGGCCCGAAGAGGAGTGCCGTCACCCCGATGCTCGCACTGATGAACGCCGCGGCAAACACGCACGCGATGAATGCGAGCACACCATTGACGGTGTCAAACGCGCGCGAGCCCCTGGCCGTATGGCGGATCAAATACGCTCCGGCGACTCCCTCCAGCGTGTTCCCGATGGCAATGAAGAACGAGGAGAGGGTGGCTCCCGATGTTGTGACGTTCACGATGAAGGCCCCTGCGAGAATCGCCGGAAAATACCGAGGACCCAGGAGGAGCAGAGAGGCGATGGCGATGCCCGTCGCAGGCCAGACGGGCGAGGCGCTAGTATGGAAGGACGCGAGCAGGAGGCCGAGCTTCCCGGCCACCACGTAGATCACGCACAGAAGCGCCACTTTCGTGGCATAAGGAAGCCAACCTGAAAGAGTGAATCTTCCTCGAATAGATTTCGGATTATACACAATCCGGTTCCGAGGGGAATAAGGTCATTTAGATTTATGTAATCCTAGCCATCTTTTGCGGGTCCATCATAAGCTGGTAAAGTACATCCGTGGCCCGGTAGCTCATCGGTAGAGCGCTGCCCTGAAGAGGCAGGCGTAGCCAGTTCGACTCTGGCCTGGGCCACCATTCGACTCGCTTCGCTCGCTCATGGTCCTCGGCTGCGGCCTCGGGCCACTATTTGAATGAGGCGAGTCGAATGACCCTGAGCGGAGCAGCAGCGGAGTCGAAGGGCCCACGTCAGTCTTCGTAGACCGCGGAGAAGACTTCTGGTATAATAAAGGTTACACACACATGAAAAAATACCTCCTCATGATCTCTGCCCTGATGCTCTTTGCAGTCTCCCTGGCTGCGCTGGAGCTGGACATCTTTCCCGTGGATACAACGAGGCACTTCGTCATTTCTTTCGTGCTCTTCCTGGAACTCCTGACATTCCGCCTCCTCTTTCGCCGTCACTCTACGGAGTCGATCGCGCTCGTGCTGAGCGTGCGTGATCTGATCGTGATCGGGCTCCTCAAGGAACTCTTCGATGCTCTCGGATTCGGCACGCCGGATGCCATGGACCTTGCAGCGGATTTGATCGGCATCACGATTCCGTTTGTGGGAATCGTGTGCGCGGAATTTTGCGAAATCGGCGTCTCGACATTCATCCATGAGTCTCATCCCACGCTCAAGCGGATCCTCACAAAGGAGGAAGATTTCTTCGGCAGACAGTGGAAAGCGCTCACGCACGAGGGGTGGTCGCTGATGGTAAAAATTTGACCTCGAAGGGCGGAGTGATACATTCGCCCTATGGCGTCCGAAAACCCGTTCGCGGCATTTGAAATCACGACGAACCATCCGGAACTGGGGATCACCGAGGAGCGTCGTCGAGAGGGATACCGCTTTACTCTCTTTCGAGCGCTCGGTGGAGGGCTCGCGATCCGGCATTACATCAACGAAGGAAGGTATCCGACAAGCCTGACGGTGCACGAGCCAGAAACCCCACACTGGGATTCTTTGAATGCGCTCTATGCCCAATTGAGTGAGACACAGCAGGACATCTCTGGTTTGTTTCCCGATCGATGGGGCGATGATTATTCTCGGGTAGCCATCACCGATAGTCCTTCGCATGCTCCGGGGTCTGGCTGAGATACCCGAGCACGTAGAATTTGACGTAGGCGCGTCCGCAACTCAGCAGCATCGCGACGCGTTCAATGAACCCGCGGACGAGTCCGTGCTTTTTCTCTTTGATGATCTGCGTGAGCCCCGGCATGTGCATGGCGCCTGTCCGCAGGCCGTGTTTCTTTGCGTAGTAATTGAGCGCGAGTTCGACGTCGTATCCCTGACGTTCCTCCGCCGGCACCAGTTCCCACAGGCGTCGCTTCAGCGCGCGTTCGCCGCCGATGATGAGGGACTCCGGGAGATACGGGAGCGGGTCCGCCCCGCGTTCGCGCACCAGCGTAAACATCTTCATGGTTCCGTGCAGCACGGGTTCGATGAGGGCGGTGAGCATGCCGGATTGGAACCCTACGATGTCTGCATCCAAGAAGACGAGCACGTCGTGACGCGCATGCTGGATGCCTGCTTCGAGCGCCGCGCCTTTGCCTCGATTCTCTGAAAATTCGATCACGTGGGCGGAGGTTTTGCGCGCACGAGCGGCTGTTTCATCGGTCGATCCGTCGCTGATGACGATGATGTCATCGACGAGGGGATGACGCAGAGCCGTGCGGACGATTCCTACGATCGTTTCCTCTTCATCGTAGGCCGGTATGATCACGGAGACGCGCTCCCGAGCGGCTGTTTTGGGCTTCCGGCTGATGTGTTTCATGCGCATTCTCTGACGAGAACTGTGGAGCAGTCTTACAGAGGGCTCGGAGAAATGTCGTCCCGTGAAGCGAAAAAACCTGAAAATTTTGGAAAGAGTCCCTCCCCCTTGCGTCGGAAAATACGGTCACAGATCAGATTTTTATTTCTTTCCGACAACGCGTATGGCAGACGTACAGGTACACGATGGCACGCAAACAACACCCAAGCGAAAGAGGGGCTTTGCGGCCATGTCCCCCGAACAGCGGCGCAGGATCGCCTCCATGGGAGGACGGAGGAGCCACGAACTCGGGACCGGACACGAATGGACGTCCGAGGAAGCGGCAAAAGCCGGAAGCATCGGTGGTCGTCGCTGAGCCCAGGGATCCCGGCGAACAGGTGATGTGCAGAATCCGTCACGCCCGGCGGATTCTGCGATGACGATGTAGCTTAATGACACCATCTGTACAGGCAATTGTACGCACGACGAGGAAGTGAAGGTACAATGGTTCGAGTACTGAATTTCGACGTGCGAAAAGCATTCCGGGCTTTTCACATCGGGTCGTAGAAGGTTCCCTTCCGTCCGTTGTATGCGTCCCGTCGTCCTCATCGCCGAAGGCGAAACCCTCTTCCGGCAGGTGATCACGCTCGAGTTGCAAGACCGCGGGCTGACGGTCATCGAAGCGGTTGATCATAAGGAAGTAATGGAACGCATTCGAATGGATCTGCCAGCCCTCATGATCCTCGATGTCGATTTTCCCGGAAGCGGAGCGGTGGGGCTTCTCGAAAGACTGCAGAGAAAAAAACACGCATTCCCCATCATCGTGCTGGCGGAGTCGTGCGACGCGAAGACGATGAAGAAACTGCTCGCCTTCGGCGTAAAGGAATGCGTGGTGAAGTCCGAAGTGGAGTGGGAGGCACTCGTGAAGAAAATCTTGAAGTATATGGAGATCCCAAAGGGGAGAGCCCCGCACCAGTCTCCCGCATGCGCGGGATCCGGTGCGGGGCAGGCCCTCCCCTCATACTGACGGTGTGAGACCGATCAATTGCCCGGGTCGCTCTGACACTGTGCCACCGATGCGACCAACGTTTCGCAGCTCTGGAGCGATTCACCGTTCGCGCAGGTATCGCTGCCGCTGTTGCCATTGAGGAAGTCGAACGCGTTGCCGCCGTCGAGCTGATCGCCGGAGGAACCCGCGACGAGGAGATCGGGATTGTTCCATCCGCAGAGGACGTCGAGCCCGTTGCCGCCGCGCAGGTCATCGCTGCCGTCGCCGCCGAAGAGCAGGTCGGTTCCGTTGCCCGCGTGGAGGATGTCATCGCCCGTTCCTCCCCGCAGCTCATCGTTGCCGTTGCCGCCGTAGAGCTTGTCGTCTCCCGCGCCGCCGCAGAGGAGGTCGTTGCCGTTGCGGCCGCGGAGCCGATCGTTGCCGGATGTCCCGACGATCACGTCGTTGCCGTTGCCGCCGTCCAGCGTACCCGTGTACGGGTCGCCGTGATCGGGACCGCCGACGATGAAGCCGCCTTGGACATAGACTGTCGCGTTCTGACCGTCACATTGGGGGACTGTTCCCGCGGAGGAGCTGCTCGAGACCGAGCTTGCACTCGAGCTGAGGCTGCTCGAAACGGATGAGCCGGTGCTGCTCACAGAGGAGCTGAGCGAGCTACTGAGTGACGAGCTCACGCTGCTGCTGACAGACGAGGAACTCGAGACGCAGTTACTGACGAGATTCTGAATATCCGCGGCGGTGAGGGCCGAGGCGTAGATGCGGACATCGTCGAGCGTGCCGTCGAAGAATCCGTCGAAGGCATTGTCATGCCTGCTGCCGAGTTCCACGTCGTTCGTGTTCGTGTTGATGGGCACCGTGAAGCTGCCGGACTTGCTGAGCGCGCCGTCGAGGTAATACCGCCACGACGTGACGCCGTCGTAGACGAACGCCATGTGGTGCCATCCCGCTGCGGGGATCTGGCTGCCCGTGAGCGTGATGTTATTGGCACTGTTGATGCCGTCCGTGAAGAGGTAGGTGTTTCCGGCGACGGTCCCGAGCTGCAGAATGAACTTCTGCGTCCCGTCGTCGGCATTGCCGAGCGCGACGAGCGAGCCCTGCGTGCTGAGCGCATCGCGGTCTGCCCAGAGCGCGATGGTGCGTGCGGTGGCGCCCGCGGGAATGCCCGTGCTGTCCGGCACGAGGACGTAATCATTCGTCCCGTCGAGTTCCAGAGCAGAAGGATTCGGCGTGATGGCGGGTGGCGTCGAGAGGGACCAGGTCGCGCCGTTTAAGAGCATGCCGCTGTTGTTGAACACAGTGGAATCGTGTGCGGTCAGTCCGGTGTTTTCATCCAGCTTCCAGTGCGCCACGAGCGTGCCGTTCAGGAGACACGCGGCGGACGAGGCGCTGCTGCTGAGGGAGGAGGACACGGAGCTCGAGCTGCTGCTCCCCGCATTCCCGCAGCCAGCCGCCAGCGATCCGACTTCCGCGCCGGAGAGCGGTCGCCCGTAGATGCGGATGTCATCGAGCCTGCCGTCGTAGTGCGGCTGAAGGAGATACTTGCCGAAGAGAAGATCGGAGTTCGCCGTGATGTCCCCGACCGTCGCGGTATTCGTGCCGACGAGCACGCCATCGACGTAGGTATCGATGGTGAGGGAAGCGCCGCTGCGCGTGTACACGCCCGCGACGTGATGCCACTGATCATCGAGGAGCGTGACGGCTTGCGACGTGTCGTTGATGCCGAGGTTGCCGTAACCGAAGAAGTTCACGCGGTTTGTGGAGTAGAAGTAGAGGCCCCACCCGCGGTGAGACGTGCTGAAGTTCCCGAGAAGGGAGGTCCCGCCGGTCGCCGTGCGGGCAAAGCCCGTCACGGTGAAGGAGCCGGTCCCGAACGAGAAGTCTCCGCTCTGCGCGACGCGGACTTGATCGTCCGTGCCGTCGAACGAGAGTGCGGCGGGATTGGGGACAACAACGGGCGTGCCGGTCGTCCACGTGGGACCATTTTCGAGGGTCCCGGTGTGTCCGTTGCCGGTCGAGTCGGCCGTGGTGGTTCCGGCTCCTTCGTCGAATTTCCAATGACCGAGGAGAGCCGCGGTGCTCACCGGCGTGCACACTTGTGCGTACGCGATGCGCGAGACGGAGGAAAAGACGCGAGGCATGAGGAGCGCGGCAAGCAAAAATGCCACGGCACCCAGGGCGATGCTCTTTCTCTGGAGAAAGAGCGTTGGAGGAAGGTCCATAGAACGAATGGGAAAAAGAAATAAAAATGGATAACCAGCTCCTATGACACGAAAACCACCATTATAAGGAAAAAACGCTTTGGCTCAAACAGATGGGGCACTTTCGAAGGCAACGGAGAGAAACGATCGCTCAGACGCAGGCGAGCTCATGCAAAAAGCTCTTTACGTAGCCCTTTTTGTGGGGCACCATGATCCCCTTTTTTACTTCCTCTATGAAGCGCATCGCCTGCGGCGTCCTCGCCGCACTCCTCCAGATCAGTGCATTGCCGGGTGCGTACGCCGCTCCCGCGCCACACGCCACGGAGCCCGTGACCGGGTTTACGCGCGGACCGAACCCCGAGTGGAGCGCGCCTCACATGGAAGCGCACGAGGATCGCGAAGACCACCGTCGCTATCACCAGACGATGGAGCAAACGCACCGCGATTGGCTCGACGCGCGGCCCGATGAGAAAGACACGGAACGCTACGACGAAGACTACCGCACACTGCGCGCCGGTCTGAACGATGCCCACCGCCTCGCGCACGAGCGTTCTGCCCTGTGGCATTTTGAGTTCGGGAAGAGGGCGGAAACGGCCTCTCCGATGAGTCGCTCCAAATTTGGCACCATCCAAAAACCCGTGCACGTGCCGACAGAAGCGTTCGTACGAACCGGCCGGCCGACGGTCACAAAGAAGACGCGACGGCAGGTCTTGCGCGAGTACGAAGAGCAAACTGCTCTGAGACCCGTAAGAGGCTAACTCGGCAACAAGAATCGTGAAAGACACGCGTTAGGACTCCGTCTTTTGCTATGCATGATCATATTTGCAATTTTCAAAGTTTTATGTTATAATACGCATGAAATGAGAAGAAAGAACAAAAAACACAATTTGTCACTTCCCAGCCTGTTTTTGCTCGCTGTGGCCGTGATCACGGCTATGGGACTTGCCGAGCGCGGAGTGATCCCCGCGAAGAGCGAAGCGGCGATCTTCGGTACACATGTGACGCCGAAAAAGAGAGCCTCCTTCGCGCAACGGTCCGTGCCGAACACGGCGCTCTATCGGCAGGCGATGCGTTTGCGCAGGCGGATCGCGCGCCACACGTTTGTCACGCCGTCCGTGCACGCACTTGCACGAGCCCTCGGCGAGCGCAGGAAACTCCTGACCCGCTCGGTGCAGGTCACGCTGACCGCAAGCGACAGAAAAGAATTTCCGACGTGGACCGTGTCGCTCCATCGCTACCCCACCTGGCTCAAAGGAAATTTCTCCCCGAACGATGCGACCTTCCGCGTCGATCGTCAGCGCATCGCGGGCTTCCTCGCGGAGAACCCGCCGGAGGAAATACTGCCACCCAGTGACGCAGTGTTGCTCGAGATCCTTGAACCGGAAGCGAAAGGGAAACCCATGCGGGTGAAAACGGAGGGTGTCGCGAAGGCCGGGTACCATCTGCCCGTGAAGGGAGCGGCCGAGCTGCTCGCCGCGTCTCTGACGCACGGACTGGCAGAAGTCACTCTGCCGCTTACCCCAGCTGCGGGGCGCATCGTGAATGCATCGTTCGAAGATCTCGGGTCGCTGGAACTTCTTGCGAGCGGTCGATCGGACTTCAGGGGATCGGTTCCCGGACGCATCGCGAATGTGAAGAAAGGCCTGTCGGAACGCGTGAATAACGTCCTCGTCCCGCCGGGGGAAGTCTTTTCCTTTAACAGCACACTCGGACCCATCACGGCAAAAGCAGGATGGTTTGAAGCGCTCGGCATTTTCAACGGTGACGAACTGCGACCCGTGACAGGAGGCGGCCTCTGCCAAGTCGCGACGACCGTGTACCGCGCCATCGTGAACGCGGGGCTGCCGATTGAGGAGCGTAGAGCGCATAGCCTGTACGTCACGTACTACGAAAAATACGGTTTCGGGCTCGATGCGACCATCTACCCGGGCCAGCAGAACCTCACCTTTCGCAACGACACGGGCAACTACATCCTCGTCCAAGCGTACTACGACGGGTTTGAAGCGACGGTGAACTTCTATGGCACGTCGGATGGACGGAAGGTGGCCTTGGACGGTCCGTACTTCACGGCGAACGCGCCGGAGGGATTGACGATCAATGAGCGCGCTTTGTACGGCAATGAAATCGCCTGGATCCAGACGATCACGCGGGCCGATGGAACGGAGTATAAAAATACCATCCTCTCCCGCTACAAGCTGCTCCCGAAGAGCGTCGTCGCGAAGCACGTGGAGCTTTGGAGGACCGCATCCGCCGCAAAAGAGGAATCGACACACGCCGCTGCGCCGGATCTGCTCACGGACGCACGAATACAGTAAATTCCCATAAATGAAGAGTTCGTCAAATCGAATCGTTCTTCCCTGGGTGGGAAGAATTTTTTCAGTCCCCTATAGTGGCACCTCTCAGGTTGAGAGTTTTGCTTCTTCCTTACCCGTATTATGAACAACTCGTTCCAATCCTCCGCTCAGTCCAACAACCCGTGGTTTGTCATTTCCATCGGACTCGTCTTCTTCATGCTCGGGTATGGCGTGAATGGGATGAACCTCTTCTCCGGCGGATCCGGCGGCGGCGCGCAGTACGCGCAAGTTCCTTCTGCGCCCACGCCTCCTCCGGCGCCCGCAGCGGATCCGGAAGAACCCGCGCCGAGCATCGACTCCGTTCCGGAGGTCGATCCCGACACCGATCACATCCGCGGCAATCTCGACGCAACGATCTCGTTGATCGAGTATTCGGACTACGAGTGCCCGTTCTGTAAGCGCCACCACCCGACCATGACGCAGGTGATGGACGCCTACGGGGATGATGTGAATTGGGTCTACCGCCACTATCCCTTGAGCTTCCATCCGAACGCGGAGCCAGGAGCGCTCGCGGGCGAATGCGTTGCGGAACTCGGCGGCAACGACGCCTTCTGGGAATTCACCGACAAGGTCTTCGCAGGCACAAGCTTCGATTTTGCAGGCATGGCAAAAGAGATCGGCATCAACGAAGCGCAATTTAAAGATTGCTTCGACAGCAAGAGACATCTGCAGAAGATCCAGGACCAGATGGCGGGCGGCAGCAGTGCCGGCGTCAATGGCACTCCGGGAACGATCATCATCAATCACGACACGGATGAAGTGAAGCTCGTGTCCGGTGCCGTCCCCTTTGCCACCTTCAAAGCTGCAATCGACGGAATGCTGAACTGATACGGCTCTGCGACTGGACGTTCGCATGTCTTGCGAAAAATATCGTTCATGGCGGCATAGCGATCCGACTACGCCAAGGCTTCGCCGGACATGTATCGCTCCGCCGCTATCAGGTTCATGTACGATACGTCCTGCTTCTTCCCAATCGCGAAGCCGCATGATCCTCGTATTTTGACAGATCAGGCCCTTGTTGCCGTCATCAGAGGAGCTATACTGCCCCGTCACCCCTCTTCTCCTATGAAACGCCTCGCAGCCATTTCTCAGCTTTCGCTCGCTCTGCTCCTGGCAGGGTGTCTCGGCGGCCAAGTGACGAACGAACCGGCGGCGCAGCCGCCACAGCAGTCGTCGTCCGGGGGAGATCGGCCGCAAGTCACGAAGAACGTGACGTACCGCGGCGTCGTGGAGGAAGCAGGCATCAGCATTTACATGGAAGGGTCTCATCGCTTGGCGCTGCCAGACGGGCGCGTGTTGCTCTTGCAGAGCGAAAGCCTGGAGCTCGACGACTACGTGGGCGAGGATGTGCTCGCGACGGGCGATATCCGCCCGACCGTCGAGGCCGGCGGCATCATCATGGAAGTGAAGGAGATCGAGAGCATGGAAGAATCCTCGAGTTCGAGCGCGCAGGCAGTGTCCTCCGCTCCATCATCGCTCGCGGTGTCCTCTGCAGCGGCATCCGTCGCCGCATCGGCGGGAACATCCGTGGCTGCCTCCTCGGTCGCCGCGGAACCGGTGTCGGGAGAAATCGCGGCGCGCGCAGCCGTCATGGCCAGGGATGACACGGCACAGGGCAACTGGACCCAGCAGTACTGCTCGTCGCACATCGGGTTCTGCATCCCGGTACACCGAAACTGGTGGTTCAAGTCGTTCGGCACGACGACGTCCTCCCTCTGGCACGTCGAGATCGCCCCGGCGGAAATCGAGACTATCGGCGAGGGACCGCTCGTGCTGAACCTCGTCTCGGGGAGCCTGGAGTCGATCGGTGCAAGCGATCGAGAAGTACGGGCCGTGGGCGACCGCGTGATCGGTTACCGCGCATGGACGGACAATCGCCACTTCGAGATCTCCGCGCCGAGCAACCTGCAGGCCGCCGTGAAGTACATCACGGATAATTTGGCAGTGTATGAAGCAACTGAGTAGGTGCGAAGAAGGAAGTGATGAGTGGAGTCCAAGGAAACCAATGAAACCAAAGAGACCGAGGAACAGAAATGCATGATAAACACATCCTTGGTCTCCTTGGTTTCCTCGGTCTCTTTGGTTTCCTCATCAAGGAATCCCTCTCATTGCACCAATCCTCCCGGAGTTTTAGACTCAGAGCCATGCCGCTCTCCACCTACACGGCACGGGACGGCGACGGGAAGTCGATCCGCGGAAGCATCGAGGCATTCAGCGCGCAAGCGGCGCGGGATACGTTGCGCGAGATGGATCTCCAGGCGGAAGAGATCTACGAAGTGCCGGAACATTTGCGCGATCCAGATCCCGTAGAGGTTGAGGCACCGAAGTCCCCTGCGTGGATGACGACGGCACCGGCGAGACCGCCTGTCCTCACGCATGAGCAGATCGTGGCCGATCATATCGCGATCAAGCAGGAGCAACTGCTTCATCCCCGTTCGAACGTCGTCTACTTCCCGCTCCTCGACACTCTGCGCCTCTACGCGGGCTGGCTCTTGTCATGGTACTTCCTGATCTTCGCGTTCGGGTCGTATGCGTATTTGCGAGAACTGCCGTGGTCGATCCCCCTCGTGTCAGGGCTCTTCCAGTCTCCCGTCATCATCAGCTTCGCCTTCGGCGCGTTCCTCTTCCTCCTCCTGACGGAGCTGCATCGGATCCTCGGCAAAGGAAAGTGGGCAGGCCTCCTCATGGCCGCAGCATGGTTTGGAGTGTTCGTGTTATTTCGGATGAATATGTAAGGGATCGAGAAACCGAGGAGACCAAGGATATGAAAAAATTCCTTGGCTTCATCGGTTTCTTTGGTTTCATTGGTCTCCTCCGCAGGACTATTAAAGCCCCAATTGTTTTCGAATATCGCCAATCTGACTCTCTTCTTCTTTCTTCGCGCTCTTCTGAACCATCAGCGCCTGCAGGTCTTTCCAGTCTTCCGCGTGCTTCTGCTCCAGCTTCATGAGTTGGAGGAGGTGCTTCGGCGAGAGTTCGCTGAACTTGCGCTTCTCTTCGTCCAAGATCTTCTGGAGCTCGTCGATCTGGAATTGCGAGAGCTTCGGCACGGCCTGAATGATGCGCCACTTCTCATCGCGCGTGAGCGAAATGCTGCCGCGAAGGAGGGTCAGGAAACGCGACTCGTCGAAGGTGGTCTCCGGATGAGCCGGCACCGCGATGTTCTCGTTCGAGAGCTTCGCCGTGATGGTCCCGAAGCGGTAGCTGCCGACTTCGCCCAAAATGCGGATGTCCTCGTCGTCGTACCCCATGGCCTTCGTGGCCTGCGTGCCCGGGGGCGGCGGAGGCGGCCCCGCATCGGCGGGAGGGGCTGCCCCGTCATCGCCTTGTCCCGTGCTTTGGCTGGGCGGAGGGGGCGGCGGCGACGCGAACACTTGCGTCGGATCGAGCCCTTCCTGAGGGACAGGATCGCCCGGTCTCGGTGGCGGCGGTGGAGTCGGCTGATCGGCCATAATTCGTTATAGGAGTGTAGCACTCGTTTTGGGGCTGACAACTGTTATTTAAATCGTATCAGCCTGACTACAGCGCTTTTCGGAAGCGAGCGATTCCCAAGCGAACGAAGTCTCGTACACGCCTGCTTGCAGATGTTGGCAGAATTTCGACCTCAGCGCCGATCCCTCGATCCTTCGGTGAGAGGTAGTGACTGGGAAATTGTCCCCGACTTCCCCAGTTTGTACCGGGCTCCCAGCGGCGAGAAAGTTCGTAGTATCCAGCCGCACTTTCGCCCTCTTCGATGTCCGCGGGATTGTGCCACAGCCCCCACTCGCCTTCCGGAATGTTCGCAAGACAGTTTGCGACGTTCGCACGAATGACCGATTGACCCACACGCACGAGAACCGTTCCATCGATGAATTGTCTCTCTTCGATGTCCTCCAACAATTTGGAAAGATCCGGCGTGATGATGCGTCGGTTGTGATAGGGCTGATCGATGAAGGCGACTTCGTCATGCTCGAGGTCGGGAATAACATGATCAAGAACTTCCCTGCAATTGCCGCGGCGCCAGACGAGCTCGAGATGTTCGGGTGCTTCGTGACCGGTCATGCCATAGAGAGAGGAACGGAATTGTTCGAGGGAAGTTGTGAGCGGATGTCCCTCTGTCGGGATGCGGAAGAGAGCATCAATTTTATTTCTGATTTTGAGATACTGCAGAACACCCGCTGGTACCGCATAGACTTCGACCCCGTCTACGAACGCCAGGTAAAAATCATTGCCGTTCCTTCGTTCTTCTCTCTTCTGATCCCGAGGCGCGTAGTTCAAGAGAACGCGCAGCGTCTTATCTTCCCAATCCCTCATTGCCGTCGCGACATCTTCCGGCACCGACCTCCTTGACCGCGCAGCCTGCAATTCTGCGTGCCCGATTCTATCTCGGATCATACTCGGAAGACCCGTCAGAAAATCTGCAGCGTACTTCAGGACGCGAGGGTCCATTTTTCCAATGCTGTACACTACATCTCTGAGAGGCCGGAGGTGTCTGGCCAAAATGGTCTGTTCCGCATCGAAATCTCCCGGAAAATCTCCGACGTCCGTCACTTCAATGAGTGCGTGCGTGGGCTTCTGGACGATCCTTCGCTCATCGGGAGTCAGGTGCTCGAGCGGATCTGTGGAGGGGCTGTGGTGCATGAGACGGATTGGAAGTATAGAAAGAAAACCCCCGTTTCGCGAGGGCGAGCATTGGTCTTATTGTCGAGTTACGACCGCATCTGCCCCCGCATGGAGCGCATCATCATGCCTGTGACAGAAAGGAAAAAAGACATGGTTCTATGCCGCAAGATCGGGATGCAAGGGTTCCTCGAGTTCTGCTGCGATTTGAACCAATTGCTCTTTCGTAAGATCAACACCATCCGCAAGCCGGGTATTGATACCCTTAATGAATCGGGTGTTTCTCTGGTCACGCCATTCCTTCCACTCAGGATCAGCCTGACTGAAAAGCTTTCCGCCGGGACCAATATTCATAACTGTCATAACCAAACAGCAGGGCTATCCTATGATTCTCTTTTCTGAAGTCAAGAAAGTCGGCCGCTTGATCCTGAATTCGGTTCAAAATCTCGAAATTATGAAAGAGAACCCGCTTTGATCCCAAGCATTTTCTCCGCGGCTCTCCGTGCTCGGACGACCAACTCGGGATTGAGGAGGCTTCCGATCTGCAATTCCGGGATGCCGCTCTGGCGAAGGCCGTAGAGCTCTCCCGGGCCGCGAAGTTTCAGGTCGATCTCCGCGAGCATGAACCCGGAGTCGTGCTCCTCCATCGCCTTGAGTCGCGGGGACTGCGCTTGCGATTGCGTGGTCGTGAAGAGGAAACAGTGGCTCTTCGCGTCGCCGCGACCCACACGGCCACGGAGCTGATGGAGCTGCGCGAGACCGAAGCGCTCGGCTCCCTCGATGAGGATGATCGTCGCGTTCGGAACATCGATGCCGACCTCGATGACGGAAGTGGAGACGAGGATGTCGCTCTCCCGCGCGCGGAACGCGCGCATGATCTCCTGTTTCTCCTCGGGCCTCAGTTTCCCATGGAGCATCGCGATGCGACGACGTGGGAATTCGATCTTCAGTCGCTGCGCCTCCGCGGTGACATTCTTCACCTCCAGGAGTTCATCGCTCTCCGTGATGAGCGGGCAGATGACGAATGCTTGTCTCCCCTCTCCGATCTGCGCGTCGATGAAGCGCTCCACGATGGTGCGGTCCTTCGGCGAGACGACTTTGGTGTGGATCGGCTGGCGCTTGCCGGGTTTCTCCAGCAGCACGGAGAGGTCATGATCGCCGAATGCCGTGAGGGCGAGCGTGCGCGGGATGGGCGTCGCCGTCATCGAGAGGAAGTGCGGGCTTCCCTTGTCGCGCAGCCGCTGGCGCTGGAGCACGCCGAAGCGATGCTGCTCATCGACGATCACCAGGCGAAGATCTTTGAAGCGCACGCTGTCTTCGATCAGCGCGTGCGTGCCGATCGCGACATCCACCGTGCCCGCGGCCATCCCTTGTCGCAGTTCTTCCGCCTCCGCTTTGGGCGTGGAACCGGTCAGGAGAGCAACGGAGGGAAGTGGAAAGTTGAAAATGGAAAGTGGAAAGTTTTCCTTCTCTTTCCTCTTTGCACTTTCCACTTTCCACTCGTTACTCTGAAGATAGGAATAGAAATTCAAAAGCAGTCGAGTGATAGTAGCTGCATGCTGCCTGGCAAGTACCTCGGTCGGCACCATCAGCGCGCACTGGCCGCCATGCGAAAGAACATTGGCCATCACCGCGACCGCGACGAGCGTTTTTCCCGATCCCACATCTCCCTCAAGCAGCCGCGACATCGGCACATCCTTTTCCATGTCCCGAAGAATTTCGTAGATGGCGATCTTCTGGCTGTTCGTCGGCGTGAACTTGAGCGAGGCGAAGAGTGCTTTGATGAGTTCCACTTCCATCGGGGTTCGAAGCCTCTCCTGAGTGGAGCCTTGCCACTCTTTTTTTCGTTCGAGCGCCTGGCGCTGCACCGCAAACATCTCTTCGAATGCCATCCGATTGCGAGCTTTCAAGACGTCCTCGGGCTTCTCTGGAAAATGCAGCGAGCGAATGGCATCTTTTCGTGAGAGCAACTTCTCCTCGCGGATCAATGACTCCGGAAGCGTTTCCGAAATCAGATCGAGTGCCTCCTTCACGAGCACCATCTTCTCCCGCAACCACTTCGTATTGATGATGTCATGCTGAGGATAGACGGGAACGAGTCGTCCCGCGTGGACGAGCGCACGCTCGCCTCCTCTCTCGAAACTCGGGCTCTGGAACTGCAGCTTGTACCCGCTCTCGATCAGTTTGCCTGTCATCACCACTTCGTCGCCGTCTTTGATCATGCGCATGATGTGCGGCTGGTTGAACCACACGGCCTGCGCCGTCGCCCCTTCGGCATCGGTGAAGCTCGCTGTCACGATCCTCTTGCGGGTACGCGTGAACGCCATCT
Organism: Candidatus Peregrinibacteria bacterium; assembly: GCA_016196295.1. GTDB lineage: Bacteria > Patescibacteriota > Gracilibacteria > Peribacterales > Peribacteraceae > JACPYA01. The sequence goes on from JACPYA010000081.1 coordinate 23,760, forward strand.
TCAAGTTCGTGACCGTCCCGCGGATCGTCACCTTTTGCTCCAGCGGGGCAGCCGTGATCGTCTGCATTTCGCTTAAGTCCTCATGGGCCCTCGGCAAATAGTTCAGGAGATCTCCCACCGTGCGGATCCCCATCTTCTCGAGCGCTTCGAGGTGATCTTTCGTTGTGCGGAGGACGCCTTTGAGCGGGCTGGTGAGGTTCATGGGAATAGAAGTATAGCGAACGACCCCCACCCGGCGCTTCGCGCCACCCTCCCCCATCGGGGGAGGGATGGGGTGGGGGCGTTCCAGAAAAGAATAATTGAGGAAATCTCGGGGGAAGACCGAGAACTCTGTCACCTATTCAACAAATCCCTCAGCATCGACTCACTCGGGAATGTCACGCGCGTGATCTCGTTGCCCGAGCCGTCGATCAAAACGAACGTGTCTTGGCTCGTGACGCCGAAACGGCTCTTGAGCGAGGTTTGCGTGTCGTAGTCTACTTTGTAAGTGGGAACCGGCATGGTCTCGCTGCTGTACCAGCTCGTGAGGCGCGCGTCGTTTGCCTTGCAGTACGGACACCACGACGCGTGGAAGAAGAGGACGGACTTCTGCCCGTTGCCGATGACACCCTCTTGATAGGCCAAGTACGCCGGTGCATTCGTGGACGGTGGATTGGATGACACGACGCTGCTCACGGAAGACGAGGCAGGCGGCGTGAAGAACGCGCTCTCGGACGAGGATGCGTCGCCATGAAGCGGGATGTATCCCTTCAAGCGGTAGATGAGCTCCGCCATGTCGCCCCGCGTCATCTTCTGATCGAACGACCGGATGGAAGGAGGCTGCGAGTTCTTCGCGGTGATCTCACTCACGTACGGGAGGTACCACGGCTGTCCGAGCGGAGCGGGACTCACGGGGAATCCGTACGTGATGGACACGATCTTCGCGGCCTCGGCGTAGTTGATGGTCTTCTCGGGACCGAAGGTGCCATCCGGATACCCCGCGATGATGCCGCTTGCATTCGCGAAGTAGACGTACTGCGCAAACCACGCATCGAACGAGACATCTGGGAAGGCGGCGAGGCGCACACGCGCGAGGAGATCATCGATCTCTGCTTGTGAATAGCGCGAGAGGACGACGATCTTCGTGAACTCGGCGCGGTTCATGAGCGCATTCGGCTTGTATGTTCCGTCCGAGTACCCGCTGACGATCCCTTTTTGCTTCACCCACGTGATCGCGAGGTTATTCGGATGAGTGAACGGCACGTCACGGAAGGCGCCGACCTGTGCGAAGGCGAATGCCGGCTGGAGCAGGAGGACGAGGAGGGCGATGAAACGCTTCATGGGCAAAGTGGAAAAATAGTTCAAGAAGTATACCGGAGCTTGCCCGACAAATCCTGTATTTATAGATCGATTTGGCGAGGTTCAGAGGCACGATGTACGATGCAGAGCGACGGATGAAACGAACTCCTCGTATCTTCATTTTGGGGCTTACAGTAGCGGTTTTTGGATGCGCTCAGCAGGTGAACATCCCTTCAGACCTCCTCTCGCAGTTCCCGGAGGAGCACTCCGAGGCGAAAGACACATCCATCATGACCGATGATGCGATCATGCGACGCGTGCTGCAGGATTTTGGTCCCGTCGAGGCCATGCGCGTGATGCGCGAGGCAGCGGACGCAGCGGCGACGGAGTGTCACAATCGCGCGCACGAGCTGGGGCGGATGAGCTTCGAGGAATTTAGCGAGGGCGTCTTCACGCTCGTCATCCCGGAGTGCCACTCCGGCTTCTACCACGGGGCGATCGAAGCGTACTTCCGCAAAAACGGCACGGCTCGACTTGCGCAAAACTTGCGGAAGATCTGCACGGAGAACCTCAACGGATTTTTCGCGCACCAATGTCTGCACGGCATCGGCCATGGCCTGATGGCGTGGTCGGACTACGCGCTTCCCGACGCGCTGGAGTACTGCAACTTGATTCCCGAGAGCGGCGGGCAGAGCTCGTGCCGTACCGGCGTCTTCATGGAAAATATCGTCGGATCCCTGAATGATTCCAAGCAAGCGGCACTCCTCGGGCACATTTCAACGTACGTGTCTGATGATCCCCACTACCCATGCACCGTCGTGAAAGACGAGTACAAGTACGACTGCTACTACCTCCAGACCGATCGCATGTCCGACCTCGCGCAAGGCGATTTCGAGATCGTCACACGCAACTGCGAGGATGCGCCGGAGGAATACCGGCACGCATGCTTCCAGAGCATGGGCCGGACCATCAGCGGCATGTTCCGAGGAAATCCCGAGGAGGAACTGCGTGCGTGCAGCTTTGCCCTGGAGCGCGACCATCGCATCGAGTGCATGCTCGGCGCCGGCCAAGATACCTTTTGGGATCCCGGGGGCGAGGACCTCGCCCTCGCGTACTGCCAAGCAGTCCCGGCGGAGGAAGGACAAGCCGAATGCTATGCGATGATCATCACTCGCTCTCGCGAGATTCTCTCCGAGGCGGAGCAGACACGATTCTGCAAAAATTTACCCCGCATCTACGTGACCGATTGTCTATCGCAAGAATCCTAAAACGTTAGGTGCGGGGCTTGCCGCGGGTGTACGTTTCTGATGCGTCTACGCGATTCAAAACAGGCATACTTGGTCTATATTTTCTTGGTAGCGGCGCAGCGATACTTGTCCGGCGAAGTCCGCCTTAGGCGGACGAAGCCGGATCGCTCCGCCGCCATTAGGGATGCAAGGAGCAACCAAAGTATCTTGCATATCGCGAAGCCGTATGATTGTCTATCGAAGGAATCATGAAGCTCCCCCGCCTCGCCATCCTCGGCATCTTCGTCGTCGCGGCTGCAAGCATGGGGACCTACATCGGCCGGGGGAATCTGGAGCTGAATATTCTGAACCCCGTGAAAGATCGCAAAGAGATTCAGATGATCCCGGAGGGATTTGATCCGAAAGAAGTGAATCTCTACGAAGGCAATGACGTCTGCTTCGTGAATGCCGACACCGTGGAGCGCTGGCCCGCGAGCAACATCCACCCCACGCATGGCATCTACCCGGAGTTCGACCCGAAAGGACCTGTGGCCGTGGGAGAGGAGTGGTGCTTCACGTTCGAGCTCCCCGGCATCTGGCGCTTCCACGATCATCTCCTCCCGCAGTTTTCCGGGATCGTGACCGTGAAAGACAAGTGATCATGAAAAAATCCGCGAAATCCTCGGCCGAGAAAAAAACCGCGCCGGAGAAGCGCAGAGAAATCCTCGAGACATCGATCGATAAACTGAGCGCCCTCGCGAAGAAACTGCCCAGCGGAAAGGAGCTGCCGCCACGATACGAACAGGCGTAGGTTCTGAGAGCACGTAGAACCAATTTCTTCTCTTCATGGAGAGGAAATAGAGATGGTAACCAAAGACCCTCTCCCTAACCCTCTCCCTTTGCGAAGGGAGAGGGACGTAGGCTCCGAGCATGAACAAGATTGTGCTTGGCAAAAGATCGAAACGCACTCTGTGGAGGGCGAAATCTCTCCGCAAAAGAAGCACTCGTCCAGAGATTATTCTCTGGGAAAAATTACGCTGTCATCGCTTGCGAGGATTGAAATTTCGGAGACAAGTGCCCATTGGGAAATTCATCGTGGATTTTTACTGCCACGAACATCGATTGGTTGTGGAAGTGGATGGTCTAGCCCATGAACTGCTACACAAGAAAAAAGACAAAGATCGCGATCAATTACTTCAACGAGCAGGCTATAAAGTTCTTCGAATCCCAAACAATCATGTCTATCAATGCCTTGATGGGGCTCTTTTTAGAATTGCACATGCTTGTGAGAAAAATGCTGAAGCAATTCCCTCCCCCTCCACAGAGGGGGAGGGTTAGGGAGGGAGGTCCAAACAAAAAAATTTAGCTTCCACGAATCCATGTAATTCTCTCATCGTAACGCCACCAGCCTTCGCTCTGCGGAGCTATGGCTGGCAGGCCACGTCATCTCCTTTGATCCAACAAATCCGTTCATCATACTTCCACCACGTGACTTGCCGCTTCGCGTACTGGCGCGTCTTTGCAGAGATCATCTCTGCGAGCGCTCCCCGATCGATGTGTCCTGATGCAATCGCAGCGACGATCTCGCGGTAGCCGTGGCTCTTCATCGCGGGGTCGGATGCGCGGTAGCCGCGCGCGAGCAATCCTTCCACTTCTTCGATCCATCCGCTCTCGATCATCTGCCGCGTGCGGATGTTGATCCGCTCGACGAGCTTTTCACGAGGCCAACGAATGCCGAAGATCAGCAGATCGTACGGAGATCTCTCCATCCGCTTGAGGGTACTTGGCTTGTCGCCCGTGAGGAGCGCGATCTCGAGCGCGCGGACGACGTAGGGTTTGTTCTTCGGGTCAATGCCGATGGCGCTATCGGGATCGACGTCCGCAAGCTTTCGATGGAGGCGGGCCGCCCCGAGCTCGGCGTACTCTCGCTCGAGCTTCGCGCGCAGGCCCGAGTCGAAGGGAAGCGGCTGGAGCCCGTCGATCACGGCACTGACGTAGAGCATCGAGCCGCCGACGAGAAGCGGTATCGCTCCCCTGCTCTGGATGTCCTCGATGGCGCGCAGCGCTTCTTGTTGATACCACGCAATCGTCACGTCTTCGCGGGGATCTTTCAGATCGAAGAGATGATGGGGAATGCCTTGCATCTCCTCCGAGCGAACCTTCGCCGTGCCGATGTCGAGGAACCGATAGAGCTGACGCGAATCCGCATTGATGATCTCCGCGGGCTTGCCGAGCGCGCCTATGCGCTCTGCGAGGGCGATCGAGAGCGCGGTCTTCCCGCTCGCGGTCGGCCCCACGAGCACGATGAGCGGTTTCTGCGACACGTTCAGATGCTCAGCAGTTAGCCGCGAAGCTTCTCGTACGTCTATCGAATTGTCGAGCGGACGCAGTCCGCGAGACCTTGAGCTGACATTGCTGGAGGAACGGGTTTTTAAGAATCTGGCTTGCATAAGAGACAATCATGCCGAATGGTTAAGTGAACTCGACATGCTGCGTCACTCCATTTCACCACATTATTTTTGGAATGAACACTGCCGAATTTCCGAAAAAAAAGGTATGATAATCACGAAACTCGTTCCGAGATTTCCTAGCCCTAGCCCTAGCCCTAGCCCTCACCCAAGCCCTATGCATCCGCTGATTCAATCCGTCGCATCGAAGATCTCCCACGGGATGACTCCGATGAACTTCATCATCCCGACGGTCATCGAGAAGACCCAGTTCGGCGAACGCGTCTACGACATCTACTCGCGCCTTCTGGAAGATCGCCTCGTGTTCATCGGCACCGCGATCAACGATGACGTCGCAAACTCGATCATCGCGCAGCTCCTCTTCCTCGAGAAAGAAGACGCGAAGAAAGACATCACGCTGTACGTGAACTCCCCGGGAGGCCAAGTGACTTCGACCCTCGCGATGTACGACACCATGCAGTACGTCCAGCCGAATATCTCCACGGTCTGTCTCGGCATGGCGGCCTCCGGCGCCGCGATCATCCTCATGGGCGGTGAGAAGGGCAAGCGGTTCGCGCTCCCCCACTCCGAGATCATGATCCACCAGCCCCTTGGGGGCACGGAGGGTCAGGCGACGGATATCGCGATCCACGCGGAGCACATCATCAAGACGAAGAACTTGCTCAATGAAATGATTGCCAAGCATACGGGCAAGAAGATCGACCAAGTGAAGCTCGACACCGAGCGCGACAAGTTCATGAGCGCCAAAGAAGCGCTCGACTACGGCCTCATTGATCGCATCGTCGCGAAAGTGGAGAAGAAGTGAGATTGATAGCGGATCTGGGTCTGTGGTAGAGTTCTATCTTATGGAGATCCAGTTGCCCCGGCCCTTGCTCCGAGTTATCTCCTCCATGTCCACCGATTTGTCAGTTGCCTGCTTGCTCGCAATGATAGCAGCAGCGTATCAATACCAACTGCCTTTATTGACGGCATACGCAGGAAGTTTTATCATGTTCATGCTTATTGCATTGTGGTGTGAATTCTTCCTGGATATATGAACCTCAATGAACTCTTAACTCTCGGCAATATCGCAGCAAGCCTTCTCGCAATCGCGTTCTCGCTGACATTGCTCGTTGGAATTCTCCTGCACAAAGACCGACGACATCATCGGATGCATTGATAAATTTAAAATGATCTTTAATGCAGGACATTGTGTTACCTTAAAGGTCATGACATTTGATCCGCCCGAAAAAGTTTTCGTTGATTGCACGGAAGAACAAGACGCACTGGTCGCAATTCCTGTTAGTGTCAAAAATCACCTCGATCGATTGGTTGAACAACATGGACGAGGAATATTGAAAACCATTGCAGATCGCGCCACGGCAGCAGGAAGAGTGCAGTACCTTGAAGGTGGTCGAGGAACTATTCCCATGGCTTTCATTCAGCCTGAAGATCTCCTAGCGAATAAATAGTCATTGAAAAAGCTCCCCACTCTCGGGGAGCTTTTTTAAGCAACATTCAATGTTTGTGCGAGTGATCTGTCCCGCAAGTGCACGAACCATCCGGTCCGCAGCAGCCGCAGGCACACCCGTGGCCGTGCTTGAGGACGAGGAAGAAGATGATGATCCAGATAAACGCGTTGATCGCAGCTCCCATCATGTCGCCACTCGGCGCATTCGTGAGAACGGGTTTGAGCATCATGCCGGCGGGAATGGAAGAGAGCGCGAGGCCCGTCGCCCACGTCGCGTAGTAGCGGTACATCCCGATCGTGAAGAGTCCGCCACCGACGATCATGAGACCGGGGAGGATGTACGCCCAGATCATCCCGAGCGGTTCCAGGGGCCCAAGACCGTCTTGGGTCATCGCGCTGAACGCATCGAAATCCATGTAGAGGGCGATCCCATGGAAGAGGAGCGCGAGGCCGAAGCTCAGGCGCAAGAGAAAGCCAGCCACTCCTTTGGATGAATGCCAATTGACGTGGTACATAGGAAGGAAAATGGAAGGGGATAAACAACCCTATGCTGGTCCAGATGGAATCCTTGTACAAGTGATACGGCTTCGCGATATGAAAAATAATATGTTCTGTTCACAAAAAAAGATCTATATCGGCGTAGCGATCCGACTTCGTCCGCGTAAGGCGGACTTCGCCGGACAAGTATCGCTACGCCGCTATAACGAAAAATATGGGCACATCATCACGAATACTCACATCGCGGAGTCGCATGATTTGTTCATAATTGGAGTCTCTCCGCAAGCCAAAAACGATAGGTTCACAATGGGCAGGGAGGCATCCTTTGCTCGTATGCAACTCATGACGCCTTCGGTCGAATACATTGAAAGCTATCGAAAAGCACTCGAGGAATTTGAGCGAGAGGGCACGGAAGGCTTTTGGACATCACTCGAACCTCCGGACAATCCAGAAGCGTTTGTTCAGTACATTCTGGATTTGCGTGAGGGAAAAGGATTGAGAGAGGGATGGGTGCCGGCAAGTATTTACTGGCTCGTGGACGGAGGCAAATTCATCGGACATGTGAGCATTCGTCACCGGTTGAACAAACGTCTCCGAGAATTTGGCGGTCATATTGGTTACGCCATTCGCCCATCGAAACAGCAGAAAGGCTACGGGTCGAGCATTTTAGAAATGGCAATTCCAAAAGCACGAGAGCTGGGCATTGGCAGAGTGCTTGTGACGTGTGACCCCGACAACATCGCGTCGCGGAAAATCATCGAGAAGAACGGCGGCTCATTGATGGAGCAAGGCACCGCGGACGGAAAACCGATCCTGCGCTTCTGGATCCAGCTCTGATCGATCCCTATGGTACCGTGTCGGCATGTTTACACTCGATCGAGAGACGAAAGACGGGCGACGGGGGCGGATGAAGACCGCGCACGGCACGTTGAACACACCCGCGTTCATGCCCGTCGCGACGGCGGGAGCGATGAAGGGGATCACGCATGAGGATCTGCAAACGCTCGGCGCGGAGATCCTGCTTTGCAACAGCTACCACCTGCACCTCCAACCGGGGGAAGCGATCGTCAGAGAGGCCGGCGGACTGCATTCTTTCATCGGCTGGGACGGACCCATGCTGACGGACTCCGGCGGATTCCAAGTGTTTTCCCTGCGCGGAATCAGTGCCATCGGTGACGAAGGCGTTCGCTTCCAATCGCACCTGAACGGCGATCCCCTCTTTCTGGGGCCGCAAGAATCGATGGATATCCAGCACACACTCGGCGCGGACATCATCATGTGTTTCGACCAGTGCCCGCCCTCCACCGCGAAGCGCGCGGAGATACAGGCCGCAGTCGATCGCACGCTCACGTGGGCGAACGCGTGCAAGAAGGCGCATGAGCAGCATCGAAGCAGCACCGGAAGTTCCCAGATGCTCTTTGGCATCGTGCAAGGAGGGCTCGAGCGCGATCTACGCGAGAAGTGCGCGGCAGAACTGACTGCGATGGGATTTGACGGCTATGCCGTGGGAGGGCTCGCGGTCGGCGAAACTCCCGAGGAGATGTACGGCGTGCTCGACGCAGTCTGTCCCCTGCTCCCGAAAGAGGCTCCACGCTACCTGATGGGCGTCGGACGGCTGGATCAACTGAGGGAATCGGTACGACGGGGCGTCGATATGTTCGACTGCGTGCTGCCGATGCGCGAAGCGCGTCACGGCACTGTCTATCTCGGTAACGGACAAAAAATCCGCATCATGAAGAGCGAATACCTCCATGATCACGGCGTCCTGGACCCGGAGTCTCCCTCGCCCCTCAGCCGCACGCACAAGAAGAGCTTTCTCTGCCACCTGCTGCGCGCACACGAACGTCTCGGCGAAAAGATCGCATGTATGCAAAATTTGGGCGTGACCCTCGAAACGATGCGTACGGTCCAAAAGAGAATCGCCGAGTGAGTAGTTTGTAGGTGGTAGTAGTTTGTAGAGAATATGGAAAAAATTCCTACAAACTACTCACTACCAACTAAACCGAAATTTTCCCGATCTGGATCTTCATCATCTGTTGTCTGTGTCCATGGACTCTGCGGTAGCGCTTTCGCTTGTGTGCTTTCACGACGCGGATCTTCTCTCCGCGCGTGTTACCGAGGATCTCCGCTTCCACCGTGGCACCGGAGAGGAGCGGCATGCCGAAGGTGATATTGTCGCCATTCACGACAAGCAGCACGCGATCGAGGGTCAGCTTCTGTCCATCTTTGGAAACGATACGTGGAACCTCCAGGGTATCCCCCTGCGCTACTTTCTCTTGAAAGCCGGCGATATCGACGATGGCAAACATGGGAGGCAAAAACAAAAGCTCGCAGATTTTAGGGATGAATACGCGGTCCGGCAAGGACGCTTCGGCGAAAGATATCGGCATTCTCGCGACAAGACCGAACAAGACTGAGGGGATTGAACTAAATTTTTATACAGTTGATGCAGCTGCACTAAGTATCAAAAGAATAAATTTTTTTAATCACGGAGCCCTGAATAAAGCCATTAAATAGAAATACAAGATTTTTCTTGTTTATTTTTATCCTAATAATTTGGCTTAGCGAAGGGCTAAACTCATATTATTAATGAATAAAAATTTGTGCTCAAAATTCTTCCCTTTCTGCGGGGCTCAAAGAAAATCTCGGTAACATATAGTTGCCCGTGTACCAGTCGCGCTTGCGGTCGCTCCGGTACAGGGCATGCACAAAATGATTGTTAAGGTGATTGGCGCCGCCATGCACTCAAGCGAAGCGAGTAGTGCATGGCTGGGGAGGATGGATTCGAACCATCGAATGGCGGCTCCAAAGGCCGCTGCCTTACCACTTGGCGACTCCCCAATTATAAGCGGTTTCTCCTGAAAGAACTGTCTGTGAAGGCCCTCTGAAGCCTTGGCGAAGGAGGGCCATTTGACGACTCCCCAAGGACCAGTTCTATGATAGCAGAAGACTGCAAAACGAGAGCTGAACGCATGGCAGAATCTCATCCAGAGTCGGGATGCATCACTGAAACAGGGACGACGTTCTCATTTTCGCAGAAGCTGCAGTTCCCCCAAAAAAAATCGCAGACGGGCTCATCGCAGGGACCCTCAGAAAATGGCTACAAAGAGCCCAAAAATCATTGACAGAAGCCTGTTCCAGACCTATTCTTGCCCTCTTTCGTCCACCTCTCTTTTACTTCGCCATTTTTTTCCAAAATTTCTATGCAGCGCCAGAGATTCATCGCCCGAGTGAGTTTGGTCGCACTGACACTCACACAATTACACGCAACAGGAGTCATCAACGTCGCACAGACGCTGATTAGTACTGCGAAAGCAGCTGCCGTTCATGCCTCATCGTTCAGCGGACAAACGAGCCCGCAGCCGGGAGCACTGCTCGTCAGCGGGCTGCGCGAAGGAGACACCGTGACCATCAGTGGGATCAGCGGCTCAATCACGTGGCAGCAAGCCTCAGGGACGGGAGGAGCGCAGGGTGGGCTGCAGAATCCCGCGAGCTGCCGAGACGGAGCCGGCAACGGTGGAAACGACCTCATCGCCGTCGGCTATTTTGCGAATGACAACGGCACGCCATTCGGGGCCATTGCTCCCCTGAAAACATTCGACGGGGGGATTACCGTCCCGGCCGGAGCGGGCCAGATTCGCGGAGGATTTGCCGATCAGAACCCGAACGACAACAGCGGTGAATGTACGTTCAACATCACGGTCAAGGAGCGAGTGACAGAGTGCAGCGACGGCAAGGATAACGAAGGCGATGGCGCTGCCGATTTCCCCAATGATTTCAGTTGTGACAGCCCAGAGGACAATGATGAATTCAATCCGCGCCCGCAGTGCAACGATCGGGAAGACAATGACGGCGACGGAAAGCAGGATGGAAACGACCCGGGTTGCAGCAACGGCCAGGACAACAACGAAAGCGATGAGCCGAAACAAGAAGAAGCTCCTCAGAGCGCGATCCTCGCTCCTGCAAGCGACGGCCCTCCGGCTTCAGCGCAGGCTCCCGCAGGAGCATCTCGCACGTTCGCCAACAGAGGCGTGGAAGCCATTCACTTTGTGAACACGCACCCGGACTTCGCCGCGTTTTTCCACGGAGATCCGAATGACGGCATCATCCCAGGCGCAGGTTCCGTCGATGACGACCCCACGACGGCGCTGAAAGTCTGTCAGTTGGCGGGTTTCAATCATGTCGCAAGCATCCAGAACCGCGAATTTTCGAGCTGTGGCGACAACACCATCAGCCACTGGAATGGCAACACATTCGTGGCGGTGAATGCCTGCACGGCGGGCAATCGATTCCTCGACACGCTCGTCTGCGATCAAGGGGGAACGAGCACGGCAACACAGTGCAGCGACGGCCGTGACAACGACGGTGACGGAAAAGTCGATGCAGGAGACTTCGGGTGCATCGATGGCAATGACGACAATGAATTTGGCGAGCCATTCGGCTTCGTCGATGGCCAAGCGAACCCGAACCTCTGCAGAGTGTACGGATGGGCTTGTGACCCGGATAACTTCAACCAGCCGATCGACGTGCACTTCTACCTGAATGGCCCTGCCGGAGGAGGAGGCACCATCATCGGGAGCGCGCGGGCGGACCGCACGCGCGATCCTGGCATCACGCAAGCCTGCGGAGGCAATGGCGCGCATGCCTTTGAATTTGATCTCCCGACAAACCTCCAGAACGGACAGACGCAGAACGTGTTCGTGCACGGCATCAACATTGGATCACCGGCTCATAACCCGGTGCTCACAAACTCTCCTGCGAGGGTTGTCTGCAATCCACAAGCGCAGCAGGCAAATCTGACGGTCGAGAAGGTCCTCGCAGGAGGCGCTCTGACCGTGACGCCGAACCAGCCGGCGATCTACGAGATCCGCGTGACCAACGCATCAAACGTGCCTGCGCAGAATGTTATCGTCATCGAGAACATCCCTCAGCACATGCAGTTTGTGACGGATGTCGGTGGAACCGGCTGCGCACTCACCGGCAATAACCAGGTGCAGTGCCCGGGCGTGACCATCAACCCAAATCAAACGAAGCTGTACCAACTCAAGTTCATGCCGGCGGCATCGGCTCCCTGTGGGGGAACGATCCGCAATCAAGTCGATGTGCAATCGGGCAACGCGCCGTTCGTCTGGGATGACTTCAATGCGACGGTGCAATGTCAGTCAAACCGCATTCCGACCGGATCCATCGATGTGGGAAACTGCCAAGAGATCGCCGGATGGACATGCGATCAGGACGTTCCGAATAACCCCCTCGACGTTCATTTCTACGTAAACGCCTCCGCGTATAACGGCGGCACAATCATCGGAAACACCCTCGCAAACCTGCCACGCGAACCGCAGGTTGGACAGACCTGTGGCGGCAACAGTGCCCACGGCTTCTCGTTCCCGATCCCCGCGAACCTGAAGGATGGTCAAAATCACACGATCTTCGTCCACCCCATCAACCAGCCATCGGGTGACAATCCTCATCTGAATCCGCCCATCACCATCAACTGTCCGGCTCCGGGCACTACGGTGACCGTCGAGAAGGTCCTCGCGGGAGGAGCTCTGACCGTGACGCCGAACCAGCCGGCGATCTACGAGATCCGGGTGCGAAACACAGGGACCATCGCGGCGCAGAACGTCGTTGTGATTGAGAACATTCCGCAGCACATGAACTTCGTCGCAGACGTCGGAGGGACAAACTGTTCGATAAACGCGAGCAATCAAGTGCAGTGTCCCGGTGTGACGCTGAACCCCGGCGAGACGAAGTTGTATCAATTGAAACTCATGCCGACGGCGACAGCCCCGTGCGGACAGACGATCCGAAACCAAGTGGATGTCCAGAGCTCGAATGCGCCGTTCGTGTGGGATGACTTCTCTGCCACCGTGCAGTGTGCGCCGAGCAACCAACCTCCCATCGGACACCTGGATGGAAGCAACTGCGAAGTGCTCATTGGATGGGCGTGTGATGCCGATAACTTCGCAGGACCGATCGATGTCCATTTGTATAACGGTCCCGCGGGACAGGGTGGACAGATCGTCGGTTCGATCACGGCCAACGCGCCGCGTGAAGCCGCGGTCGGTCAGCAGTGTGGCGGAAATGTAAACCATGGATTTAACTTCCCCGTTCCGGCATCTCTGAAAGACGGCCAACCGCATCAAATCTTCGCATACGCCATCAATACGCCCGCGGGCAGCAATCCTCCTATCGGCAATGTTCCTTTGACGATCACATGTGCCGCTGCGCAAACGAACCTGACGGTTGAGAAAGTCCTAGCGGGAGGGGCAACCACGGTGTCGCCGAACCAGCCTGCGATCTACGAGATCCGCGTGCGAAACACGGGCACCATCGCGGCGCAGAACGTCGTCGTGATTGAGAATATCCCGCAGCACATGCAGTTCATCACCGATGTCGGAGGCACGAACTGCACCGTGAACAACAGCAACCAGGTGCAGTGCCCTGCGATCACATTGAATCCGGGCGAAACGAAGCTCTACCAACTGAAATTCATGCCGGTTGCCAGCGCTCCGTGCGGCCAACAGGTCCGCAACCAAGTAGATGTGCAATCGACGAATGCGCCGTTCGTGTGGGATGACTTCAATGCCACGGTCAGCTGCCAGCAAGCGACGCTCATCGTGGAGAAGACCGTGCAAGGCGGGGCCGCGAGCGGGGCTGTCGGCCAGCCGATCTTCTATAACGTCCGCGTCCAGAACACGGGCACGGGACCGGCCAATAACGTCGTGCTCCTCGATAACGTCCCGCAGCACCTGAGCTTCGTGCAAGGTGGCAGCACCGCAGGATGCACGGAGGCGAACGGACAAGTCCAATGCAACCTGAATACGATCGCTGCAAGCGCGACCGCGAACGTCACGCTGAAGTTCATGGTGAACCAGTCGGCGACCGCTCTCTGCGGCCAGCAACTGCGAAACCAAGTCGATATCACTTCGACGAATGCGCCGTTTGTCTGGGACGACGTGAACGTCACGATCCAATGCAACCAACCTCCCATCGGACACCTGGATGGAAGCAACTGCGAAGTGCTCATTGGATGGGCGTGTGATGCCGATAACTTCGCAGGACCGATCGATGTCCATTTGTATAACGGTCCCGCG
>JACPYA010000082.1 GCA_016196295.1 Candidatus Peregrinibacteria bacterium
AGCTGAGCTATGACCCCAAAAGGTGAGTTGCAGACGAACGAGAGGAGTGACGAGGTGAGTCGTATATGGTGCGCCCGGCAGGATTTGAACCTACGACTTCCAGATCCGCAATCTGGCGTTCTATCCAGGCTGAACTACGGGCGCACAGGAATGAAAATGAACCATGACTCTCCTTCTAGCCAGGCTGCCTGCCTGCGAAGGCGGGAACTACTTGTCGGCCATAGCGTGGAGCGCGACGGCTGACGGGCGTACAAGTTCGGAGAGCCAAGGCACGTTACCATTTGGCTTTTCGAGAAACAATGCTTCCGCTAGGCTTCTTCTACCTCTTTCCTGCATTCCTTATGTACGTTCCGATCGTTCTTGGCTCCAAAGCGGACACAGAACATGCGGAGAAGATCGTAGACGTCCTGCGTGAATTTGGCATTAAAACCGAGATCATCGTTGCGTCCGCGCACAAAGTACCGGAGAAAGTTGTGAAGCTCGTCGAAGAATGGAATCAATCCAAAGATCCGATCGTCATCATTGACGTCGTTGGCATGAGTAACGGACTCGGAGGAGTACTTGCGGGCAGTTCAATCCATCCCGTCATTGCATGCCCCCCATTCAAAGATAAAGAGGACTATCTCATCAACATCCATTCCACGCTGCAGATGCCTTCGGATGTGCCTCAGCTCACCGTGCTGAGCCCAAAGAATGCCGCACTTGCAACTGTAAGGATTTTCGCTGTTTCAAATCCCGACTTACGCAAGAAACTGCATGAGCGGTTGAAGAAGATCAAAGCGGAGTATTGATCTCTCATCCAGCCATCCCACGGCAGGATTCGGCGCAACGCCGACAGGTTTCGGCACAGGATTTCATCTGCCTGTCTTCCGGATCCACTGCTTCGCAGGATTCGGCGCATGCATCGCAGGCTTTGGCGCACAATTGACAAGCATCGCTACTGAGATCCGAATCCCGCGTCATGAAATTCGCGCTCATCTCACATGCTTTCATACAGTCTGTCAGCGCTCGCACGTGAGCATGTTCACCGTGCTTGCCGCCCATTTTTAGGCAGTGTGCGAGTGTCTCTTTACACATTGACTCACAATCTTTGCAATCCTGGAGACATTGTTGCATCATCGGGCTCTTCGTCGTGGCATGCGGCATAGGAAAATGTGGGAAGAAGTAAAAAATAGTCGATTCCATACACTAAGACGCAGAAAAAGCCTTTTATTTCTTTCGGGACCTCGGCAATGTAATCAAAATTATGATCCGACTTTTAACTGACGAGGAACGCAAAGATCTGAGCCGCACGGAAATAACCGTGACGGAGCAGCATCAGATCATAGATGAACTGAAAGAGGTATCTCCCCACGAGATCCTTTTAGTGTGTAACGGCATTCGTCACAGATACATGACCGGATTCGGGCTCTGTTACTATTTCCGTTCGGAAAAACATAACTCAACCATAGAAGCCTATCGTGCTCAGCCAAAAGACCCGTTCACTGCCAGAATTCAAAAAGTCGCGGCAAAACCGGATGGAGAAATAGAGGAAGAATGAATACAATCAACACGATGACCGCTCTCACGATCGACACTCTGAAGGTGCAACTCAAAGAATGGAAAGGTTGTGACCTCGCGAAGACGGCGTGCGCCGTGCTGGGGGAAGGAAATGCGAATGCGGAGATCATGTTCATTGGCGAAGCGCCCGGAGAACAGGAAGACAAGCTGGGCAGACCCTTCGTGGGACCGGCGGGAAAATTTCTCGACGAGCTCCTCAACTCCATCGGCCTCAAGCGCGAAGACGTGTATATCTCCAATGTCGTGAAGTATCGGCCGCCGGCCAATCGAGACCCCACGCCAGAAGAAAAAGCGGCTTGCATGCCGTGGCTGAAGATGGAAATCGCATTGATCAAACCGAGGATCATCGTGCCGCTCGGCAGGCACGCGCTGGGGCATTTCTTCCAGAAATTGAGCATCACGGAAGCGCACGGCAAGCCGCAGAAGCTCACGGACTCGGTCACCGTGTTCCCCATCTACCACCCGGCGGCGGCGCTGCATAACGGAGGACTGCGGCAGGCGCTGTATGACGATTTCAAAGCGTTGAAAAGTTTCTTGGATGCCCAGAAATGAATGTTGAATGTAGAATATTGAATGTGGGATTCCTTGAATATTCAACATTCAATATTCCATATACCCGCTCAACATGACTTCCCTTCTCTTCGGCATCATCCTCTCGGCACTCCTTTCGCTCACGTCCCTCTTGGTCGTCCTCTTCCGCGTGAGTCCCCTCTCTGCCCCCGGCCAGGCGCTCCCGGCATTTTTCCTCAGCGTGTTTCTCTCCGTCAGCTCCATCGCAACGCTCCTCTTCTTTGTCCTCTGGAAGACCGTGCCGATCCACACCTGGGACATGGGGAAGATCCTCAGCATCAGCCTGCGGCAGGGCATCTTCTTAGGTGTCGCCACAATGATTCTGCTGCTCTTCCACCTTCTTGGGCTCCTCACGTGGTGGATCGCGATCCTGATCTACGCGATGTTTGTATTAATCGAGATGGCTATGAGTCATTAGTCATTGATGAAGAACGAAGAAGGAAGAAGAATTGAACGATCTTGCAAGAAGCGACGAGACATTTTGATCGACTGAATCACCCTCACCCCCCGCCTTCGCTCTCTGGAGCTTCGGTGGGCAGGCAACCCTCTCCCTAAAGGGAGAGGGAGCAGCCTTCCATGTCCGGAGAGGGATGTGTATCCTTCCTGCATGAATTGGAAAGAATACGAAGGCAGAATTCAATCGGCCAAATCCCCTTCCGAACTTGAGGCTCTCGAGCAGGAGCTCTTCGGCCGGAAGCACGGCGCCATGACGCTCGCGCTGAAAGAACTTTCCGGAGCAACCCCGGACGTGCTGCGAGAAAAAGGGAAATTGCTCAATGAGGCGAAGAAATCCCTGACACTGGCGCTCATTGAGCGTCGTCGCGACCTCGCGCAAAGTTTCGGCTCGACTCTGGGACAAACCGACCCCATCGACATCACGTTGGAGCTCCCGCAGAAAGAATATGGACACCTCCACTTGATCCCGGAGTTCATCCGTAACGTGGAGGAAGTCTTCGGACGGATGGGCTTTGATGTGGCGGAAGGGCCGGAGATCGAGTCGGAAGAACTGAACTTCAATCTACTCAATATTCCCGAACATCACCCTGCCCGTGACGTCCAAGACACATTTTGGATCAAGAAGGATCCCAACCCCAAAAAAAGCATGCTTCTGCGGACTCAAACTTCACCGATTCAAATTCGCTACATGCAGTCACATACACCTCCGTTTCGCGCCATTTTTCCTGGAAAGGTCTATCGCAAAGATTCAGATGCGACGCACAGCCCGATGTTCCATCAGTTCGAAGGACTGATGATCGGCGAGACGATCTCGCTCGCGAATATGAAAGCGGTCATGGAAACGGCTGTCCGTGAACTGATCGCGCCCAAGGCGATCTTTCGGTGGCGCACGGGGTACTTCCCCTTCGTCGAGCCCGGCCTGGAGATGGACATGCGCTGGCAGGGGGAAGAGTCGCAGACCCGCGAAGGAAAGTGGCTGGAGATCGTCGGCTGCGGGATGGTGCACCCGAACGTTCTCAAAAACTGCGGCATCGACCCGAAGAAATGGCAGGGCTTCGCCTTCGGCTTCGGCGTCGAACGCATGATCATGATCAAGCATCAGATCCCGGACCTTCG
>JACPYA010000007.1 GCA_016196295.1 Candidatus Peregrinibacteria bacterium
AGCGACGAGCGCGACTCCGGCTGCGATCTTTCGCAGATTGCTTTTCAGGAGCAGCGCGAGGGACCCGACGAAGAGGATCCATCCAATCGAAGGAAGATACGCGTAACGATCCGCCGCCAGGGCGATCTCGTTTGCTTTCTGGTATCCGAAGAGGCTGGGTGCAAGCGTGAGAAGAAAGAAAACCAATCCGAAAAGAACATTCTGGTGACGACGCAGCAGCCACCCGACGACGCAGACAAAAAGAATCGTGAGCAGAGCGATGAAAAATTGCAGCGACAACGTGATCGGCGGCGCGCTGTAGAAGGCTGCAAGGTCGATCGGCAGGAGTAATTTCTGGATGTAGAACGCGATCGACTGCACCGCCAAGATGACAAAGGACAGTGGATCGAGTCCGATCGATCCCCTCTTGCCGAAGAGGGCAACGACGCCAAGGATCAGCGCGAGGAGCAGATACGGCCAGCGTTTCCTCAAGGATTCGCGAAGGGAGAGACCATCACGCCGATCGAGGAACATGAGCAGGAGCGGAAGCGGAGCAGCTGTGACTTTGGAAAGGAGCGAGCAAGCGAAGAGCGCGATCGAACCGATGTGCCATTTGTCCCAGTTGCGATCAGATTTTTGTGTTGCGAGGATCGACGTAAGGAAAAAGAAGGTCATGAGGGATTCCTTGCGCGCGCTGACCCAGGCAACCGCTTCGACATTCAAAGGATGAACTGCAAAGATCAATGCACCTAGAAAGGCCAGCGCACGATCCTTCGTGCGCGTGTAGAATAACAAAAAAACAAGGAGGACATTCAGAATATGCAGAATCAGATTATCAAGATGGAAGAGGAAAGGCTTCAAGCCTGCAATCGCATGTTCGATCTGATACGTCAGCAGCGTGAGCGGCACATAGAGCTCGGGGTCGTACGTGGAAAAAATCTTCGGCGAGAACTCCGTGACGTACGGATTTTGCGTGATGAGGGTGGGGTCGTCCCAATCGACGAAGCCATGCGTGAAGACGGCGGAGTAGACGCCCACGGTGATCACCGCGAGGGCAGCGAACGCGATCAGGTGATGGAGAGATCGATCCATGGAAAAGAGGGAACCTTCAGCCGATCAGTGCCGCCATGATGGAGAGAACGAAATTCATGATGCCGCCGATCCATCCGGCTGCGCGGCGTTGGAAGTTCGAAGAAAATGGAATCATATTAGGTCTGACATACGATACTGCTCCGCCGCGATAGCCGGATGCCGCGGCGAAGTCCCGCATATGCGGGACGGAGCCGGGCAGTTAAAAAAGAGCAACGATACGTTGCATAAAAGACAGTACGAAATTCATAATTCCACTAATCCACAGTGAAAGAAACGGAAAATTCAGAAACCTCTCCGCGAGGAGAAGGATCAGAAGGAGCATCGGCCCATGCCGCATGAGATCTTCGTATCGGTCTTCATGCCGAAGCGGAATGAATGCATGGAGCACGCGCGAGCCGTCGAGCGGAGCGATGGGAATCAAGTTGAAGGCCATGAGCCCGAGATTGATGAAGAGCGAGCTCGCGAAGAGATTCACGAGGAAGAGCGTGCCGACGGAAGAGCCCGCTCCCATCGACAGCAGATCGAACACATCGCCACCGATTCTCGCACCGATGATCGTGAGCGCGATGTAAGCAGCCGTCGCGAGGATCAAATTGCTGACCGGTCCCGCGATGGCCACGAGCGCCGTGTCGCGCTTCGGGTGCTGGAAATACCGCGGATCGATGGGCACTGGCTTGCCCCAGCCGAAGCCGATCGTGAGAAAGAGGATGGTACCGAGCAGGTCGAGGTGGGCGATGGGGTTGATGGTGAGCCGGCCGGACTCTTTCGCCGTCGGGTCTCCCAGAAGATACGCGACGTACCCGTGCGCCCACTCGTGAATGCTCAGCGCAATGAGGATACTGATGATGAAGGTGGGATTCAGGAACGGGGTCATCGTTTGATGATTATACCTTGTATATCGTTTTTTTGTTTGTTGGTTTTTCGTTTTTCGTTTCATAAGTGAAGTGCCCGAACCAAAAACGATAAACGAATGAACGACAAACGTGCGGCTGAAAGCCCATTGACCAACACTTGTTTCGCCATTACCCTATGCGTCCATGAGTCGCCGCTGCGTCAAAACCGGCCAGAAAACTTCGTTTGGAAACACGCGCAGCCATTCCATGCGCCATACGCGTCGTCCATTCAAGATTAACCTCCAGAAAAAGCGGGTCTTTGATCCTGTGACGGGGGCGTACAAAACTCTGCGCGTTTCAACACGCTACCTACGCACCCTCGCGAAGAGACTTCAGGAAGGCAAGATGGCATAGTGCCCTCTCCCGTAGGGAGAGGATTGCCTGCCCACCGAAGCTCCAGAGAGCGAAGGCGGGGGGGTGAGGGTGATATGAGCTAGGAAATGGACGAATAGCCCCAGGGCAGATCGGATCAATTATTACATCTCAACTCTCGTCTCTGCCTCGTCTTCCATCTCCATGCCGCTCGCCTCTTCCATGGCGATAGGGTTCACCGTGGATTCGGCGATTTCCGTGAGGAGCTCATCGGTTTCGGACTCTTCTTCGAGTGTCTCCTGCAGCAGATCGGCCGCCTCGTCGTGGTCCATCATCTTGGCGAAGGCTCTCGCAGTACCGTACCCGGAGATCTCGTAGTGCTCCACTTTCTGGGCAGCGGCGATGAGTGCCGTATCCATCACCTCGGGCACCGTGATCATGCTGATCATCGCCTCCCCTTCTTCGATGAGACCTTTGATCCCCTCGCAGGTATGACGCTTGGGTTTCTCATCAAGCATCTCGAAAATATCATCCAAGCGCTCCACGTGTTTCTTCGTCTGCTCGATGTGTTCTTCAAACGCTTTCTTGAGATCGTCGTTCGTTGCTTCCTCCATCATCGCGGGAAGCGCATCCAAAATCCGGTGCTCCGCGTCGTACAAAT